>CAYSVQ010000022.1:0-4745 GCA_964434565.1 uncultured Flavobacteriaceae bacterium
ACGTGGATTCGGCATTGCAGGCCGGAGCGGTGAAAGCCCGGAAGATAGCAGATGAGGTCCTGATGCGTGTTCGCACAAAGCTGGGATACTGATCAGCCTGATTATTGCTGAAAGTTGTAAAATTCCCCTTTCAGGAAATAAAGATATCAACTATACTGCCTCAAACAATTTCCCCGGCAATGGCCGTACCACCCCTTTCATTTCCATGTTGAGCAGGATGGAAACGGTCTTAAATACGGGAATACTGCAATGCAGGGCGATGGCATCCAGCAGCTGCTTTCCATGAAGTTGCAGGTAATTGTAAATAATGGTTTCCGATTCATCCATATCAACAAAAAGCTGTCGTTGTACGGGAGTTGATTCCTTTTCTTCCAGCTGCCAGCCAAGCATATAGACCAGTTCTGCCGCGGAAGTGATGAGGTGTGCCTTCTGTTGCCGTATAAGCTGATTGCAACCATAACTGTACGTATCCTGCACCCTTCCTGGAACCGCGAACACATCCCGGTTATAACCCAGCGCCAAATCAGCTGTTACCAGGCTGCCACCACGTTCCGCAGACTCTACCACCACAGTTGCCTCGCTCATCCCGGCTATAATACGGTTCCTTCTGAGGAAATTTTCCCGGTCCGGATTGGCGGTCGACCAGAATTCGGTCAGGAAACCTCCGTTTTGCTCCATTGAAGCGGCATACCTGCGGTGCGCTTTGGGATATAACTGGTTCAGCCCGTGGGCAAGGCAGCCAATGGTCTGCAATTTATTGGCTATGGCTGCCCTGTGCACACAGATATCTACCCCCAGGGCAAAACCACTTACTATGATAGGGTTCAGCGGAGCCAATTCCCCTATGAATCGTTCGCAAAACTCCCGGCCGTAAGGCGTCATATTCCTTGTCCCGACCACGCTGATTATTTTACGGCCCTCCAGCATGATCCTGCCGCGGCTGAATAATAAAAGCGGTCCGTCTACGCAGTGTTTCAGGTAGGCAGGATAGCCTGGCTCCGAGAAGTAGCTGTGGGCAATATTATTAGTTTCTATGTAATCCAGCTCTTTTTCGGCAGCTTCCAGATGCTGAGGGTGGTGCAATTCCCTCAGGGTATACGGGCCAATACCGTCGATCCGGAGCAGCTGATGCAACTTGTCGGAGAAAACGGCAGTAGGACTACCGCAATGTGCAACGAGCTTTTTGGCCGTGGTATCCCCAATATGTGGAATATATTGCAATCTCAAGGCTGCAAGAAGCTCATCTTTAGTCATTTAACTAATACTTTGGAGTTATTCACAATTTACATAATATTTCATGTTAATAAAAAGTTATGAAAAGCCGTTTTACCGCCTGTTAAATTTTTTGATCTTTGTGTAAATGGAAACAGGGAAATACATTCAGGAATTACTTTACCGTTACAACTGTGTGGTTGTACCCGGTTTCGGTGCTTTTCTCACTCATATAAAGCCGGCCGTATTACACAGGGCAACAAATACCTTTGATCCGCCTTCCAAGATTATTTCCTTTAATGAGCAGCTTGCCTCCAATGATGGCCTTCTGGTTTCCTATATGGCCAATGCGGAAAACGTTACTTACGAGGATAAATTAAAGGAAACTCAGGAGAAGGCAGTGCAGTGGAGAAAGGAAATGAAGCAGGGTAAAAAGCTTGAACTTCCCGGGATTGGTGAATTATGGCTGAACAAAGAAGGGAAGATACAGTTTCAACCCTTCCAGCAGATCAACTACCTGACTGCTTCATACGGGCTTAGCCCGGTTATTGCCCTGAAGGTTACCAGGGAAACGCTTAAAGAAGAAGTGGCGGAACTGGAGGAAAGAATTCCTTTTATGATCACCCCTGAAGAAAGGATGCAAAGAAATTACAGGCCCTATCTGAAATATGCTGCCGTTGTGTTACTGGCCGTTGCCACCGGCCTAACGGGTTTCAGGATTTATGAAGATAGCCATGCGAGCAATCAGCTGGCAAGACAGGAAGCCCAGGACGAAGTTACCCGGAATATACAGGAAGCAACCTTTTTTAACTCTAAACCCCTTGAATTACCCCCGCTGAACCTGGAAGTGAAGATAAAGCCCAGAGGGATTCATCATGTGATAGCCGGCGCCTTCAGGGTACAGGCCAACGCCGATAAAAAAGTGCGTCAACTACGCAACAGGGGGTACAATGCAGCCTATATTGGGGAAAACAGATACGGCCTGCACCAGGTAAGCTATGCCAGTTTTGAAGAGCCCGAAGCAGCGCTTAAATACCTAAGGACAATTAAAAGAACCGTTTCTTCGGATGCCTGGCTTTTATCCGAACGCTAGGCCATTCGTTTTATCCCGACTTTACCCCTTGCTCAAACCCGGAACCTTGTACCATGAACCCAGGCCCCTGCTTGTTTACTGCAGCGGGAAAACTTAAATTGTCATTAGGGGAGGGGGTTTTGCCCCCCTATACTAACCGCCTCTGTAAACAATGCAAAATTACCCTAACCGGGATGCTGCAATTTGAAAGTAACTGGAATTAGGAAGTACGTGGTACGAAGTAAGTCAGAAAGGCATGCTCAAACTCTGAACCCGGTACCCGGAACTTGAACCTTGAACCTAAAGCGCCTATCTTTGCAATAAACTTTTAGCAATGCAGGCAAAAACACCAAGTGAATCGCGTACCATCATGACCGATATGGTGCTCCCCAGTGAGACCAACCCCCTTAACAACCTTTTTGGCGGCGAATTGCTGGCGCGGATGGATCGTGCCGCAAGCATTGCGGCAAGGAGGCATAGCCGCAGGATCACCGTTACCGCATCGGTAAACCATGTGGCATTTAACCGTTCAGTGCCCCTGGGAAGTGTGGTAACCGTGGAAGCAGCTATCTCGCGTACTTTCAGGACATCTATGGAAGTATTCATCGATGTTTGGATGGAAGATCGTTTTAGTGGGGAACGCACCCAGGCGAATGAGGCGATTTACACCTTTGTGGCTGTAGACGATGCTGGCAAACCTACAGAAGTCCCTCCGTTGCGGCCGGAAACGCCCCTGGAGCAGGCACGTTTTGACGCAGCCCTGAGGCGTAAACAACTCAGCTTGGTCCTGGCGGGGAAAATGAAACCTGCCGACGCCACAGAACTGAAGGCATTGTTTATAGACAAATAACTCACCCGCAAGTTTATTTCAGAAATCGAATGTATCCGGATGGGGGCCGAAGCGCTGGCCCCTCTCTAATCCGTCGAGTAGGGCTACATCTTCGGCGTTGAGCCGAAAATCGAAAATTTCCGCATTAGCCTGTATATGCTCCTTTTTACTCGATTTTGGAATCGTAATGACACCTTTTTGGAGATCCCAGCGCAATACTATCTGCGCAATGCTCTTATTATACCTGGCAGCCAGCTCCGCGAATACAGAATGCTCAAAGATATGACCCTGCATCAGCGGGGACCAGGCTTCATACTGAATCTTATGGGAATGGCAGAAATCTATTAATCCCTGTTGCACCAGGAAAGGATGGAATTCCATCTGGTTGACCATTGGGATTATTTGTGCGGTTTCCAGCAGGTCTTCCAAGTGGTGCTGTAAAAAGTTACTCACCCCGATAGCCTTAACCTTTCCCTGGGTGTAGAGGGTTTCCAAAGCCCTCCAGGTATGCTTGTATTTCCCTTGCACCGGCCAGTGAACAAGATAAAGGTCGAGGTAGTCTGTGCCCAGCTTTTTCAGGCTGGTATGAAAAGCCCTTATTGTATTTTCAAAATCCTGGTCTGAATTCCAGACTTTGCTGACAAGGAAAATCTCCTCCCTTGCCACCGGGCTCTTTTTAATGGCCTTTCCAACGCCCACTTCATTCTTGTAGATGGAAGCTGTATCTATATGCCGGTAACCTGCTTCCAGGGCCCATTGTACGGCGTTTATCACTTCCGCACCGTCCTCAGCCTGGTAGACGCCAAGGCCAAAATAGGGCATTTTAACGCCATTGTACAGGCGGAAAGTTCCTCTTATATCGGTTATCTTATGCTTCATTAAAAGTTATAAACGGTAAATCCATTCTTCAGGATTTAGTCTGGTTGCGTCCCTGTAAAGATAAAATTTAAGCTGAGTAAGTCCGTTAAAGCGATTAGTATAGATTTCCCCCAGCTCATCCTTGGCGCCTACCCTATCGCCCTTTTTTACAAAGAGGTTCGAAAGGTTATAATAGGTACTAATATAATTCCCGTGTTTCACCTGTACGCCTTTATTCCCCCCCGGTACCGCGAGAATTGCTATCACTTCCCCTTCGAAAACCGCCCTGGCTCTGGCCCCTTCATCCGTTGCAATGATTACCCCGTTGCTCTGGTGCTTAATCCCCGGATATACCGCATCACTGTAGACTCCGTACCCCTGCCTTTTTATACCTTTCTCTACCGGCCAGATTAGTTTGCCCTTGTTCGCGGAGAAACTGGCGGCTACCAGAGTTGCTTCCGGCGTAAGCACAAATTTAGTGTTGTCTTTGGTCGTGCTTCCCGAGGCCCTGTTGGAAGCGGCTATTGCAGATCGGATGAGACGTTCTATTTGTTCGTCTATCCTCCGTGCTTCTTTTTTCTTGGTTTCAATAGCACTTGCATACCGGCTTTCGTTTTGTCTGATAGATTTCAATAAATCCTTTTGTTCCAGCACTTCTTTAAGCATGGCATCTTTAGCTCTGGTATTTTCGGCAACCAACAGGTCCTTTTCCTTGCGTTGATCTGTAAGTCGCAGGTTCAATTCGCTTAGCTCCTCCGTCTTAGCAACAATCTG
>CAYSVQ010000023.1:0-7580 GCA_964434565.1 uncultured Flavobacteriaceae bacterium
TTTAAGCCCTGGTAAGGTTCCTCGCGTATCATCGAATTAAACCACATGCTCCACCGCTTGTGCGGGCCCCCGTCAATTCCTTTGAGTTTCATTCTTGCGAACGTACTCCCCAGGTGGGATACTTATCACTTTCGCTTGGCCGCCGAACACAAGTGCCCGACAGCTAGTATCCATCGTTTACGGCGTGGACTACCGGGGTATCTAATCCCGTTCGCTCCCCACGCTTTCGTCCATCAGCGTCAGTCAATGGTTAGTGACCTGCCTTCGCAATCGGTGTTCTATGTAATATCTATGCATTTCACCGCTACACTACATATTCCGGCCACTTCACCATAACTCAAGACAACCAGTATCAAAGGCAGTGCTACGGTTGAGCCGCACCATTTCACCCCTGACTTAATTGCCCGCCTGCGGACCCTTTAAACCCAATGATTCCGGATAACGCTTGGACCCTCCGTATTACCGCGGCTGCTGGCACGGAGTTAGCCGGTCCTTATTCTTACGGTACCGTCATCGGGGTACACGTACCCCTTATTCTTCCCGTATAAAAGCAGTTTACAACCCGTAGGGCTGTCTTCCTGCACGCGGCATGGCTGGATCAGGCTTGCGCCCATTGTCCAATATTCCTCACTGCTGCCTCCCGTAGGAGTCTGGTCCGTGTCTCAGTACCAGTGTGGGGGATCCCCCTCTCAGGTCCCCTACCCATCATAGCCTAGGTGAGCCGTTACCTCACCTACTAACTAATGGGACGCATAGCCATCCTGTACCGCCGAAACTTTAAACTATAAGTGATGCCACTTTAAGTCTCCACGGGGTATTAATCCACGTTTCCATGGGCTATCCCCCTGTACAGGGTAGGTTCTATACGCGTTGCGCACCCGTGCGCCACTCGTCAGCGGAAAAGCAAGCTTTTCCCTGTTACCGTACGACTTGCATGTGTTAGGCCTGCCGCTAGCGTTCATCCTGAGCCAGGATCAAACTCTTCATCGTTTGTCTGTAAATATTCTCCGTGACCCAACCAATCAAACCTTTAACGGCCCGATCACCCAAGTCCCGGTGGTCTCAAAAATGATTCTATTATCTATTACCCTTCTCGTATAACACCCTTAAGCATCATCCAAAAAAAATAATAAACGCTGTCTACCAATATTTCAATGAACTTTTCCCATTTATAACGGCCCCTGAAGACCATAACCCTAAACCGGGGACAAAAGGAAGGTGCCAATTCTTATGACACCTCTGAATTTTTTTCCAAACTCCGCAAAGCTATTGCCTTTCAAAGCGGGTGCAAATATAGAACCATTTTTTTAATTAAAAACTTATTCAAGGCGAATTTTTAAAAATTTTTAACGCTTAAAAATTAAAGTCCTGGAAGTAAGCTTTATGCCTGAAATGACTCTCTAAAAAGGCTAAGTAAGATAGTACATTTATATGATTCTTACAACTATTTTTTCTGCTCCGGTGCCTTTGCCCACTTGTTGGTAAGCGTGGCGTAGTCGTAATCAAGGGCCGACTCCTGCCTGGGTAAGGCATTGGCAGCGAAGGCCCTTTGCAGGATATCCTCAATCAGATAGTCTTCGTGTATTGTCTCCGGGTGGAATTCTTCCTTGATACTGATATTAAAAAGCCTGGCAGTGGTATTATACCAGAAGGCCCTCCAGCCGCTGCGAAGTTCCTTTACCAGGTCGAAGGCCGTTACCCCGGTCTGCCGGTAGATCAGCTTTACCAGAATCTGTCCCTCAGTACGGGTTAGTTTCTTAAGCTCTTCAGAAAATTCTTCCTCTATATACCGTTGAACAATGCGGGTGTACTTCTTCCGTTTCCGGCTCGATTCAATTTTGGAAAGGCGGTCGTTCAGCTCAAGCAGGCGCTCTGATGCCAATTTCGCGTATGGATAAACCTTCAGGGTCTTACGCCGGAGGATATAATACCGCAACTTATCATTATAGGAGTCAAAACTCAGCGGACTGAAGACAAATACTTCATCCAGCAAAATAGATTCCCGGATAACGGAATCCCCTTCCATGATGATCATCTTTTCGGCAAGTGAATCAAGAGGCACCTCCGCAATCTGGGAAATTCCATTAAGGCCCGTAAAACCAATAAGTACAAGCAATAATCTCTTCATTCGGCTTCCTAAACAAAAGTCCTGCCAAAAGTAAGGATAATGTTTTCACTCTCTTATTAAATAAAAGTGAATATTGCTAAGTTTGTAGCCTAAACCTATGTACATGAGTTCTAAAAAGATCCTTACCAAAAAATCACTGGAATTTTTCGAAAACTACCTAAATAACGCCTCCCCTACAGGTTATGAATGGGAAGGGCAGAAAATGTGGATGAAATACACAAAGCCCTATGTAGACACTTTTATAACGGATACCTACGGCTCCGTAGTGGGCGTCGTAAACCCCGACGCCAAATACAGGGTGGTGATCGAAGGCCATTCCGACGAGATCTCCTGGTATGTGAATTATATAACAGACAACGGCCTGCTTTACGTAATACGCAACGGGGGCAGCGATCACCAGATCGCCCCATCCAAATGGGTAAACATCCATACTAAAAACAGGATTGTTAAGGGCATTTTCGGATGGCCGGCCATCCATACCCGCGATAAAAGCAAGGAAGAACCGCCCAAACTCGACAATATCTTTATCGACATAGGTGCCAAAGACAAAAAAGAAGTGGAAAAAATGGGGGTCCATGTGGGCTGTGTCATTACCTATCCCGATACTTTCCAGGTCCTTAACAAGGATAAATTTGTTGGCCGTGCCATAGACAACAGGGTTGGCGGCTTTATGATAGCCGAGGTGGCAAGGCTGCTCAGTGAAAACAAGATAAAGCTCCCTTTCGGGCTCTATATCACCAATTCCGTGCAGGAAGAAATTGGCCTCAGGGGCGCGGAAATGATCACCCAAACCATACGCCCAAATGCCGCGATTATTACCGATGTGTGTCACGATACCACCACCCCTATGATAGACAAAAAGCAACAGGGTCATACCGAAATAGGTGCCGGCCCGGTAATCTCCTACGCCCCGGCGGTTCAGAATAAATTGCGCGAAAGAGTCATAGAAACGGCAGAAGCCAAAAAAATCCCCTTCCAGAGGATGGCCGCTTCCCGATCTACCGGTACGGATACAGACGCCTTTGCCTATAGCAATGGAGGAGTGGCTTCAGCCCTGATATCCCTCCCGCTGCGTTACATGCACACCACCGTAGAAACCGTACACAGAGACGATGTGGAAAACGTCATCCGGCTTATCTATGAGACCTTGCAAACTATCAAGGCCGGGGAGACCTTTAGTTATTTCGACTGAAATTCCATGGCGGGATTACAGGTCTGAAAATATTATTAAGTTGTAAATATGTAATGTGATGGATGAAGTAATCGACATTCTGGATGCCAGGGGGAAGTATACCGGGAAAACAGCTTTAAAGTCTGAAGCTCACCGGAATGGCTTTTTTCATCCAACGGTTCACATATGGTTCTTTACCCCCGCCGGGCAAGTCCTGTTGCAACGGCGGGGTAAAGGCAAAGATACCCATCCGTTGCTTTGGGATGTGTCTGTTGCAGGCCATGTCGGGGCCGGGGAAGATATCCTTAAAGCAGCAGTAAGGGAAGTTGAGGAGGAAATTGGCATGGAAATCAGGGAAGCCCAATTGGAGAAAATAGGGATCTTCAAATCGGTTCAGAGGCATAGCGAGGAACTTACAGATTGCGAATACCACCACACTTTTATCTGTGAATTAAAACTTCCGCTTACCGAACTTAAAAAACAGGAAAGTGAAGTAGAAGCGCTAAAGCTGGTTGCATTGCCACTGTTCGCTGAAGAAGTGTGGGGGCTTGCAAATCCGGGGAAATATGTTCCCCATCAAACCTCCTACTACAGGGCCGTTATTAAGGCAATAAAATCAAGGCTTTAAAGTTTCGAGGAATTCTTTTGGGTCATTAAGGGAATAGGACTTCTGATCCCCGCTGTGCATATCCTTTACAACGAATGTTCCGTTGGCGAGTTCCTCTTCGCCAATAATGACAACGTACTGCACATTGCGGCTGTTCGCATATTTGAATTGCTTCTGCAACTTGGCTTCGGCTGGATAGATGTCGGCTTTTATCCCCTGTTTCCTTAGGAGTTTCACCAAACTCATAGCCGCCATGGCTTCCCTTTCCCCGAAATTCACGCAAAGCAGCTGCAGGGAACGGTCCAGGGATTCAGGGAACAGGTCAAGTTCCTCCATGACCAGGTAGATGCGGTCAAGGCCGAAGGAAATCCCCACCCCGCTCAGGCCCTGCAGCCCAAAGATCCCGGTTAGGTCGTCGTATCTTCCCCCGCCCCCGATGGAGCCGATATCAACTCCTGCCGGGGCCGCTACTTCAAAGATCGCCCCCGTATAGTAATTCAGGCCACGTGCCAGGGTCACATCGAGCCGGATCTGAAGGTCACCAAGTCCGAGGGAATTGGTGATGTTGAATATCCGTTCGAGGTCTTCAACCCCCTGCCTGCCCGTTGCTGAACCTTCCAGCATGGTTTTAACCCGTGCCAATTGTTCCGAATTGCTGCCGGAAAGGGAAAACAAAGGTTTGGCTTTTTCAATGGCTTTTTCAGGGATGCCTTTTTGCTGCATTTCACGGATTACTCCTTCCATCCCTATCTTGTCCAGTTTATCAAGAGCCACCGTAAAATCGATCAGCTTATCCCCTGCCCCTATGACCTCCGCAATGCCAGCAAGTAGTTTGCGGTGGTTCAGTTTCAATACCACCCCCTTTAACCCAAGATCGGCAAATACCGCCTCATATAATTGTATAAATTCCGCTTCCTGTAAGAGCGATTGAGCCCCTACCACATCGGCGTCACACTGGTAAAATTCCCTGAACCGGCCTTTCTGCGGCCGGTCGGCCCGCCATACCGGTTGTATCTGGTAGCGTTTAAATGGCAAACTGATTTCGTGCTGGTGCATCACCACATATCGCGCGAAGGGCACTGTAAGGTCGTAACGCAGGGCCTTTTCAGAAATAAGGGGCACCAATGCAGAAGAATCCTTCGAACTATAAACCATCGTATCCACCTTTTCCAAATAGTTTCCTGAGTTCAGAATCTTAAAGATGAGGCGATCGCCTTCATCCCCGTATTTCCCAAGCAGGGTTTCGAGGTTCTCAAATGAAGGCGTTTCAATGGGTTGGAAGCCAAAAGTTTCGAACTGCCGTTTGATCGCCGAGGTGATGTAAGTCCTGCGGGCTATTTCCTCAGGTGAAAAGTCCCTTGTTCCTTTGGGGATGGATGGTTTTTGTGCCATTTTATCGTTTGCTGCCGTAAATATAATTTATTGGGGAATGCTTCCTGCAGGCTGTGCCTGTTAATGTTCCACGAGAGCATCAAACCAGCGGTACAATTCGCCCCTGGTGATCACCGCTCCCTGCTCAATTAACCTGAACTTTTCCAGGTTCCTGTCGCCGGAATACGCCTTGGACGCGACCATGTATTCGACGAAATCGGACTGCCAGTTTTTGCGGAACCAGGCGAACCCCCGGGCAGTGGTCAGGTCTGCATCAGGGTTCATCACCTTAACTGAAATGAGTTTCATCTCCTTCTCTGTCAGGTGGAACAGATGCATCTGCGCGGAGGAAATATTTTCCAGATATTCCACTCTGGCCAGAACGCCTTCCCAGACCAGATCGCTGAAAACATCAAGTTCTTCCTCGGCCACCATGGGCTTTTCCTTCTTAAGCCGCGCCCATTCATCTGCGGTTACAGACTGGGTGGCCAGGAAGTTGCTAAACTCCCTATGCATTTCCTCCAGTTGTTCCTTTGTAAGCCTCCTGTACTTCATACTAAAAAAAACCGCCCCTGAGGGGCGGTGCAAAAATAAGATATAAATCTTAATTAAAGATATAACGCAATCCCAGCTGTGCCCTCCAGCGCGAACGTGCATCCGTGGCGGCCGTAAAGGTACTCTGCCTATCGGGATCGAAGGTGTAGGTTGGGTTGTTGTCTGTATCTACCGACACTCCCAGTAACTGATTAAAGCCCGGCTCCTCTACAATTCCCCAATCGGAGCTGATCAGGTTACCGATATTGAGTACATCCACGCTCAATTGTATAACATTTTTTTCGGCAACCCTGATGTCCTGCAGGATTTTCACATCCCAGCGGCCTTTCCAGGGTGCCAGGGCACCGTATCTTTCCGCGTATTCCCCGCGGTTCTCACTCAGGTAGTCATCCTGCTGGATAAAAGCCTCGAATGCTTCCGCCTGCCCGGGTCCGCTGAAGTCCATCTGACCTATTTCAGAGGCGGTAGGGATATACATCAGGTCGTTGATGCTGGAGCCATCGTTGTTCACATCACCCCCGTAAATATAATTAAACCGGTTGCCGCTGGCGTACTCAAAAAAAGTAGATACCGTTGTTCCGAAAGAAAACTGTTTGGAGAGGACCCCTATAAAACGGTGTGTATCACCGTAACGGGAAAAGGCCAGGACATCGTTGTTCGAGTTGCCTGTAATCGCATTGCCTGCAAAGGCATCCCCGGTGATCTCGGCCTCGATGGAATTCACCTCCTTGGCGTTAAGGTAATTATAGGCCAACATGGCGTAAAACCCATCGTCCCAGGTTTTCTGAGCCTTGGCCGAAGCGTTCCATATCCTGCCTTTGTCTGAATTGGTGAAGACATAAGCATTGGTAGGACCGCCGAAAATGGTGGATTTATCCTCCGTCGCATATACCGGGCGGTTATCCACGCCGTTAAGCGTGAGCGACGGCTCATCGAGCCCCCAGTTCTGCACATGGGCCGCATTTATGTCTTTGGTATAGGAAAGGTCCGCGGTGATGATCACCCCATTCTCCAGCCTCTTGTCGGCCCCCAGATTGGTACGCCATACCTGAGGCCATTTGAAATCGGGGTCCACCACCTGATAGAAAAAGAAATCCACCCCCTGCACCTGGTTGCCCAGCCATACAAAAGGAAAGCGGCCGGTGAAAACTCCTGTTCCTCCGCGTATCTGCAGGCTATTGTCGTCATGCACGTCCCAGTTGAACCCGAGCCGGGGTGAAATAAGGAAATCATTGCTGGGCATGGTTTCTGAATCCAGTGTCACGGGCTCACCTGTTTTAGGGTCATAGTATTCAATGGAAGGGATATACGTTCCGTTGGCGCCACCTTTACGTGCGATATTTTCACGGACTTTGTCGGCCGTGTCAAAATAGAGCGGTTTATCAAAACGTACCCCGTAGGTAAGCTTAAAATTCTCGGTAAGGTTCCATTCGTCCTGAACATAAAAAGCCAATTGCCCAACATTGGTCTCAGCCAGGGCCCAGCCTCCCGGGGCCCCAACACCTTCGGCATCGAAAGCCCTGTCCGTTGTAATTGCCTGGTTAAAAGCCTCCTGAAGGGCGCCTGAACTGGCAAAGGCGGGAAAATCGGCAATGGTGGTTGTAGGAAAGAATACTCCCTGGGCTCCGAAGGCGCCAAGGTTAAAGGAATTGTCGAACTGGAACTTCTCAAAGGAAAAACCAACTGTATAGGTATGGTCTCCATGGAAAAAATTCAGGTTATTGGTGAGTTGGAAAACTTTCTGGTCG
>CAYSVQ010000024.1:0-2637 GCA_964434565.1 uncultured Flavobacteriaceae bacterium
AGATTTTTTCAGGACCGAAAAGTTTTCCTATTGCATCAATTGTGCAGCTTACACTTCAGTGGATAAGGCTGAGCAGGAAGTTGACCTAAGTTACCGGATCAATGCCGATGGCCCCCTGAATCTGGCCTTGGCGTGCAGGGAGATTGGATGTATCCTGATACAAATTTCAACCGATTTTGTCTTTAGCGGCAAAAGTAAAATCCCTTATAAGGAAACAGATTCTCCGGGACCCCTTAACGTCTACGGGGCGTCAAAATTAAAGGGTGAAGTAGGGGTTCAGGAAAATCTGAAGGAGCATTTTATAGTCAGGACTTCATGGGTTTATTCGGAACATGGAAGGAATTTTGTTAAAACCATGCTGGACCTGGGCAAAGACAGGAAGGAATTGAAGGTGGTATCCGACCAGATTGGCTCGCCAACTTACGCCAGGGATCTTGCTTCCTTCCTGCTTTTGCTCATAGAAAGCAAAAGTGATGCATATGGCATCTATCATTACAGTAATAGAGGTAGTATCAGCTGGTATGATTTTTCCATTGAAATTTTTGAATACACGCAAAGAAAGGTAGAGGTAAGCCCCGTTACATCGAAAGACTTTAAATCTGCCGCTCAAAGACCTAAACGAAGTACCTTAAGCCTGACTAAAACTGTCGCTACCTTTCCGATAAAAATACCATCCTGGAAAGAAAGTTTGCATATATGTCTCGCCCGACTAAGATCAGATTACGATGGTATTTAGTTCAATAACTTTCCTTTTTGTATTCCTGCCTTGCGTTCTGATTGTTTATTATACAATTAACCCCAGGTTCCGCAACTTGTTTCTAACCTTTGCAAGCTTGTTTTTCTATGCGTGGGGAGAACAGAAGCTCGTAATGCTGATGCTTTTTTCAATTGTCATAAACTATTTAGGGGGAATTGTTATTGGCCGGTACAGACAAAAGGAGAATAAAAAGCCGGCCAAATACGCTATGCTGATTTTCGTTGCAATAAATGTTGCTTTATTAGGCTATTTCAAATACACCAACTTTTTTATTGATTCGATGAATGAATGGGGAATTTTCAGGCTCTCCAGCCTCAATGAAATTGTATTGCCAATAGGTATATCCTTTTTTACATTTCAGGGGATGTCTTATTTGATTGACGTCTATTACAGGCGTGTTGAGGCACAAAATAACCTGGTTTCCCTGGCCCTTTACATCTCCATGTTTCCACAATTAATTGCCGGTCCGATAGTTCGTTATATCGATGTGGCAAAACAAATTGAAGCAAGAAGAAAATGGAGTGGCATCCAAATTCAGGACGGCATCCGGAGATTTATTACAGGCCTCTTTAAAAAGGTAATCATAGCCAATGCAATGGGCCTCGTGGCCGACGCTGTCTTTAATGATGTGGCATCAGCAGGTGGCCTTACTCTTTGGGTTGGGTGTATCTGCTATGCATTTCAGATTTATTTTGATTTCTCAGGCTATTCAGATATGGCAATCGGTTTGGGAAAAATGTTTGGGTTCAACTACCTTGAAAATTTTAACCTCCCGTATATCAGCAAATCTGTTCAGGAATTCTGGAGGAGATGGCACATTTCCCTGTCAACATGGTTCAAGGATTATTTATACATCCCATTGGGGGGGAACAGAAAAAGTGTTTCCCGGACCTATATGAATCTTATAATCGTTTTTTTCATTACCGGGCTTTGGCATGGTGCAAGTTGGAATTTTATCGTATGGGGGCTTTTTCATGGATTATTTTTGATTTTGGAAAGAGTTTGGTTAGGAAAGATCCTTGTTAGGATTCCCGCCTTCTTCGCTCACCTCTACCTCTTGTTTGTCGTGCTTACCGGATGGGTGTTTTTCCGGGCTGAAACATTAAAGGAAGCAATTATTTATCTTAAGGGGATGTTCGGGGGAATGGAAGGAAGTAATGCGATAATATCGCAATATATTACGCCTTATTTTGTTTTTGTGTCTGTCCTGGCCATTCTCTTATCAACACCACTTAAAAGGATCATTGCTTCCTACCTCCTTAGGTTTCAGAACAGCTGGGCACCCAGAATTTTTATGGAATCCTTGTATTTATTTTTGCTTTTGATCTGTTTACTGGAATTGGCACAAAGCAACTATAACCCATTTATCTATTTCCGATTTTGATGAAGCGACTGATTCTGCATATTGGTTATTTTGCCCTCCTCTTTGTGCTGATTTTCCAATTTAACAAAAAGCTTATTTTAAATAAATACCAGCCTAAGGAGCTTGTGGTCGCGGTGGAGGTCTTGGTTACGGATAATGATATTTTTCAACTCTTTTACAGGGAATCTGAAGCTAAGTTCAATGAGAAGAACTCACAACGCCTTCAGGTAGAAGCAAGTGATAAGGCTCAAAAATTGTATTTCAGGATACCGGATTCAATTAATGCAAGCTTTTTCCGATTCGACATCGGTAACCGGTTTCAAACATCCCCGGTGGTAATTAAAGAGTTTGCCATACTGTATAATGGGCATATTAAGCCTATTAACAATGACGAAATCATGGATTACTTCAAACCCAATAACTATATTGAAGTAACAGATAAGGGATATGTTAGGAAAGTATTAACCCAAA
The DNA here is from genome assembly GCA_964434565.1 of uncultured Flavobacteriaceae bacterium. Classification (GTDB taxonomy): domain Bacteria; phylum Bacteroidota; class Bacteroidia; order Flavobacteriales; family Flavobacteriaceae; genus Zeaxanthinibacter. Next base: position 2,592 of record CAYSVQ010000024.1, read on the forward strand.
GGTCGGACCCTTTTATGGTGTCTGGTGATTTAAGTAACCTCATTGC
>CAYSVQ010000025.1:0-14349 GCA_964434565.1 uncultured Flavobacteriaceae bacterium
CCCGGAACCAATGATCAGCCTGGTAATGGATGCCCTGGGGGTACTTGGTATCCCCGAAGATAAAATTCATTATGAGCTTTTTACAAGCACGGAAATTAAAGACGAATTACCGGAAAAGCCCGAAGGGAAAACTACGCTTACCGTTGTTTTGGATGATGAAGTATTCACCTTTACCATGGATAAGGCTAACAAGGTACTCGACGCGGTCTTAAAGGAAAATATAGACGCTCCCTATTCCTGCCAGGGCGGAGTTTGCAGTACCTGCATCGCGCGGATAACCGAAGGAAAGGCAGAAATGGAAAAGAATCAAATTCTAACAGATGGGGAAATTGCAGAAGGTTTTATTCTTACCTGCCAGGCTCATCCAACCACCCCGGTCCTGAAATTAGATTATGACGACGTCTAAAGACTTGCCATTTCAATATTTCTATCCAACCCCGGCCATCTTAATTGAAAATATGCCCCATGATCCGACTGGCGTAATCATAGCCAATACGGTATGCCTTTTCCATACTTTTTTTGTCGAGTACCCCGATTTGTTCCAGATCCTGGGGTTCGAACAGCAGATTGCAGCGGGCAATCTTTTTATTGTTGATGGCATAGATCATCAGGGATGTTGTTCTGTTGGCAAGTTGTAGCGAAGAGCGGATCGCGTCCCTGCCAACCTCCTTAACAACAGACACATTGCTGCCTATCAGGAAATCGCATTTATCTGCAATGGGCTCCGAAGGGAAGTTATTCATTATCCCTCCGTCTGCGTAAAGGCATTGATTGATCTCAACCGGGGTGAAAACAGGGGGCAGGGCTGCAGATGCCAGCAAAGGCCTGATTAAAATTCCCTCATCAAATACTTCCATGGTTCCCTTCTGAAGATTAGTAGTGGTTACGTAAAGCTTTTGCCGCAGGGCGCCAAAGGAATCCCGGGGAAAATAAGCACTGAATATTTCTATATACCTTTCGGTATCCAGGAATCCGGGCTTTTTGATCGAAAGGAAGTTATAATGGAATAAAGGGGTCTTTCTGAAGAAATCGAGCATCTCCTCAGTACTGTTGCCATTAGCGTAAAGAGCCCCGATTATTGCACCCACACTGGTGCCGGAAATATAGGCAGGCTTAATCCCATATGAATTGAGTACTTCCAGTATCCCAATGTGCGCCATCCCGCGGATACCCCCGCCGGAAAGGACCAACCCCACAGTTTTATTATTGATAGATTCAAGCGTCATATTCAAATGTGAAAAGGGCTCCCTGACCACTATTTCAGGTCGACCAAAACCTCCTGGAGTAGCTTCAGTTGAAAGGCGCCTACATAAGGATTACGTGGATCCCCATTACAAAGCAGGAGGTAAAATCCCATTTTAGAGACCCGCCACTCCCTGCTTGTCTGTCTGTTAACAAGATCAACTTTATAATAAGGCCTGAAATGTTTCCTTGGATTGATATCCAGGCTTTTACAAATCCTGACGGCCCTGTTAACGGCCATATTAATTGCAGCCTCATCTTCAAAACCAAGCCGCTGCAACGAATATGGTGAATACCGCAAGCTCTTAAAATCAACGGCTTCTTCGAAAGCTTCAAAAATTTCCTTCAGGCGATGTTCATATAGAGTTATTGCCGTCATTTTACAAAGTATTTCTGATCTCTTCGAGTAATTGTTGCTTGTTGGCCACCCCGGATGTTTTCCAGACTATTTGGCCCTTTTTGAAAAGCAGGAGGGTAGGCACACCCCGTACCTGGTATTTGGCTGCCAGTTCCTGATTGCGATCAACATCAATCTTAATAATCCTTGCCGTATCCCCTACCTCCCTGGCAACTTCTTTAAGGATGGGTGCCTGCATCTTGCAAGGCCCGCACCATTCCGCATAGAAATCCACGAGAACAGGAGTGTCTGAATTAACCAACTGTTTAAAATTTGCTTTCATGATTAAACTTTTTCTTTAAAACTATTTTTCAGCTCCCGCAGTAAATCCTTCTGGGCAGGGCTGAGCCGGGCAGGGAGGCGTACTTCAAGTTTCACAAACAGGTCGCCAAAACGGCCGGCCGCACCATAAACAGGCATCCCTTTACTTTTGAGCCTCACCATCTTGCCATTCTGGGTGCCTTCCTTTATGGCAATGTTTACCTTTCCTGAAAGCGTAATCACCTCGAGTTGGCCGCCAAGGAGGGCATCGAACAAATCAATCTCAGCTTTCATATATAAATCGTTCCCCTGCCTTTCAAATACCGCGTGCGGTTCTACCCGAACTGTTACATAAAGGTCGCCCGCGCGCCCCTGAGAGCCTTTCTTGCCCTTCCCTTTTGCGCGTAGCTGAAGGCCGCTATAAGCCCCAGGTTTAATATTCAGTTTGATCTTGTTTCCGCCGACATCCAGGATGCGATCGCTTCCGGAATAGGCCTCCTGCAGACTTATATTGATTTCGCCGGAGACATCGGCCCCCGGAAAGCCCTCTCTGCCGGCGTAAGCTCCTTGCCTGTTCCCGAAAAACGATTCAAAAATATCAGAGAAATCCGATGCTCCTCCATAAGAAGGGCCAGAAGCGCGTTCATATGCCCCTCCCTGAGCTTGCTGCCTGTAACGCCGTTTCATCTCCATGAAATCCTCAAAACTGCTTCCTGATTGTTGGAACTGTTCCCAGTCTGAGCCCAGCGCATCGTATTGTTTCCGCTTTTCGGAATTGCCCAGTACCTGATACGCTTCGGAGATTTCCTTGAATTTCTCTTCCTTGTCTATGTTACCTTTGGTTTTATCCGGATGAAACTCCGTAGCCAGCTTGCGATAGGCCTTCTTAATGTCTTTCTCTCCGGCCTTCTTATCGATCCCTAAAATCCTGTAATAGTCCTTATACGCCATTTGTAATAATTTTTATCTGCCCGAAGCGGTGTGGCCCTGCACCAACTCTTCACTTACCCGGTCGCAAAAAAAAGGGGCGTAACCCCCTTATTGTTCCAGGACAAAGGTATACATATAGTATCCTCCCACCATCATAAGGCTCACTGCCAACACAATACGGGCCGAATACCAATATATGCGATTCCCCAATGGGTTCGCTGTTTTTCCGTTCATTATATGTGCTATATTTAAGTCCGTCAAATTTTTTTGTGCTGCGGATGCCCTACCATCATGAAATTATGGCATTTTACTGTATTATTTCACTGTCATTTTGGCGCTTTTAAAATGTCTCATCCTTCCCCGTTTCGTGACTTGTCGCTTACCGGAGTGGCTTATAAATTTCTTAACCCATGCCTTTAATGTTAGCATAAACCCCATATCCGGGAGTATCATCCTGATAGTAAGCAGTAAAAATCCAAAGTAAGTAATGCTTAGAATCACTATTGTTATCCTCCAGATATCCATTCTTACGATTCATTAAAGAATACCTCGTATACAGCGCAAATCCTGTACCAAAGAAAATGGTTCCGAGGGCGGTTATACCCGATTCATTACGGTTAAAGTATATAATCATTTACAGGTAATCCCGCGAAAGAATCTGAAGCATCGCTGGCTCAGAATTGGATGATCGCACCCTCTTTGTAATGAAATATTGCCATATCCGACCAACTCTTTGGCGACCTTTTCGTAGGTTTGAATGAAGCCATATATAAACTTATATAAAATAGAAACTTCCCTTTCCATACTTGTTTTTGCGAATACTCCGGCCATGGACCAGAAAGTCAAAGGCTTTCAGGGAGGTACGGGTTTGTTTGAAGAACTTACATCCAATACCCTGAAAATTGTACAGCGCACCGGGCTCCCGTATTACCTTATAACTGAACATGAACAAAATGGTGATTCATTCGGAACCCGCTTTTGTAATGCTGTTCAGCAAGAATTCAGTAAAGGCTTTAAACACCTCATAATCATTGGTAACGATACTCCCGGGCTTTCCAGCAGGCAGCTGCTCCGGGCTGCTGAAGCTCTTAGAAACGGGAAATTCCCGCTGGGGCCATCAGCAGATGGCGGATTTTATCTGATGGGCCTGCAAAAAGACTGGTTTGATAAAGCTGTTTTCGAAAACCTCCCCTGGCAAAAGGCTTCCTTAACCAGGGCAATCAAAGAAAGCCTGTTAACACGCACAGGACCATTGTTTATGCTCCCTCCCCTCGCCGATCTTGACAGCGCCTCTGATTTAAAAAAATTTTTAAGGGGAACCAAAAATATTCCGCCCGGTATCTTAAAGAAGATCCGTGACCTCCTGCGCCCGGCAAACCGTTGTTGGGACGAAACATTGTACCGGGATTATTCTATTCTGATTGCTCCTCATTACAACAAGGGTTCCCCTGCTTCCAAACATTAATCAGTCTGCGGGTTTGCAAACTAAGCCACCCCTGTAGGCTCCATTGGACCAGGATGTTCAATGGACCAAAATTCATTTTTAATATTCACAATCTTTAATACCCTACATTATGTCAAACCCCTATTATGATGCGGCAGATCTGCGAAAGTTTGGTAAGATCACGGAGTGGAGCGAAGAACTGGGCTCAAAGTTCTTCGAATACTATAATAAAGTGTTTGAAGAAGGCGCATTGTCGGCACGTGAAAAATCCCTGATCGCCCTGGCAGTGGCCCATGTTGTTAAATGCCCCTATTGCATTGATGCCTATACCAAGGATGGTCTGCAAAGAGGAGTAACCAGGGAAGAAATGATGGAGGCAGTTCACGTGGGGGCAGCTATAGAAAGCGGAGCGATCCTGGTTCATGGGGTTCAGATGATGAACAAGTACAACAAGCTCTCTATGTAGCAGCTGTCGAGCAGGAAAGGATCATTTAAACCACAATCATAGAAATATAGAACATGGCAGTTAAATCGCTAAAGGCAAGGCAAAATGACCTTGCCGGCACGCAAAACCAATTGAATATCCTGGCAGGTGGGCTATTTGCTACGGGGGAGTTGCCCTATTTTAAGGAGATGTTAGAAAAAACAGGCCATTTCCCTCTGCGACCAGGTAATCTTGAAATTCTCCAGATTAACCTGGGGTATATGTGCAACCAGGTATGTTCGCACTGCCATGTAGATGCAGGCCCTGACCGCAAGGAAATTATGACGAGGGAGACTATGAAGCTTTGCCTGGAGGTAATTAAGACTACGGCGGCCCACACCCTGGACCTTACAGGGGGGGCGCCCGAAATGAACCCTGATTTCCGGTGGTTTGTGGAAGAGGCGTCAAGGGCGGGAATCCGGGATTTTATTGTACGCTCCAACCTGACCATCATCAGAGCTAATAAGAAGTACAGGGATCTCCCGGAGTTTTTCAGGAAATACAACATACATGTTGTGTCTTCCATGCCACATTATACAAAAGGGAAGACCGATACACAGCGAGGTGAGGGGGTATTCGATACTTCCATTAAGGCGCTCCTCGACCTTAACAAGGTGGGGTACGGCATCCCGGGCAGCAGCCTGAGGCTGGACCTGGTATACAATCCCTCAGGAGCGTACCTGCCGGGCGATCAGGCTGCCCTTGAACGCGACTTTAAAAAATCGTTGCTGGAAGATTTCGGAATACATTTCAACAACCTTTTTGCAATTACCAATCTCCCTATTTCCAGGTTTCTTGAGTATCTCATAGCTTCGGAAAACTATGAAGACTATATGTATGCCCTTGTGGATGCCTTTAATCCGGCAGCGGTAAAAAACATCATGTGCACCAATACCCTCTCGGTAAGTTGGGATGGCTGGTTGTACGACTGCGATTTTAACCAGATGCTGGGGTTAAAAGTGGACAGCAGGCTTACGCATATAAGCGATTATAATGAGGCTGTGCTTAACAACAGGCAGATAGTAATTTCCCAGCACTGCTATGGTTGTACGGCAGGCGCGGGAAGCAGCTGTCAGGGCACGGTAGCCTGATATTGGCGATAACATATGGTATTCCGGAACAATCAAGGCCCAATTAATTGAGGATATTTGCTGTTGGTCGGAAAGTTTTACCGACCAAGTGGTCTGCCCGCCCTTCAGCTAAGGATGTCGTTGGTCGGACTTCCAGCTACTGAACGAATTTTTGTGGTAGTACATCCTCTAATCTTCCTGATTTGGTCAATCCGGGGGTTCTTTGTTACATACGAAACGGTCTGTTTAGACCTAAACCCAAATCCCATGAATAAGAACCTGCAGCGCATGGCCACCATGCACAGGATGCAAGTAAAAGGCCTGGAATTATTCTACAAAAAGGGCTATTACAATACCAGTATAGACGACATCCTTAAGTCACTTGAATTATCAAAGGGGGCATTTTACCACCATTTCGAATCCAAGGAAGACTTTTTTGTCAGTATTATACAAAATCTGATGGTTAAAAAAGTGTATAGCATGCTTATGGAGCCACTTGAAAATAAGGACGACCCTTTTTCAGCAATAAGCGAATGTTTTGAAAATGCACTTTTAACCGCCGAAAACAATGTGTTGGACCACGGCTTTGTTCTGGGTAATTTTATGGCTGAATTCAACGGCAGGAACCCTGTAATTATGAAATACCTTACAGATCTTTATAAAGTCTGGGAAGTAAACATGATAAATCTGCTGCAAAAAGGAAAATTAAACGGACACCTGGACCGACATGTAGATACCGAAGGGGTTGCCACATACCTCCTGGCTTCTTTTATCGGAGTCCGAACATTAATGGTTGAGGGGAATTCCCGCCACCTCCGTTATAATTATATGCAACAACTAAGGGCCTATTTCCATATGCTTGGCCCCAAAGTTGCCGTATAAGCTGCCGGTTTATGTCGCGGTGAGCATATGTACCCTGGCAATAACATCTTCCGGGGCAATGGTTTCCATTACTCGCTCGTAGCCATCCGGCATTGTGTTTCCATAAACCGAAGTGGGAATACCGGGATAGCGTTCCCGGTCTGAAAGGAGGGCATTCGCGCGGTCCTGCCCGAATGGATAGAACCCGGCATTGGGATGGGTGAGGCCCCACAGGGTAATTGTGGATACCGCATAATTCGCAGCAAGATGGGCATTCGCACTGTCCATGGAAACCATCAGGTCCAGATTTGAAATAAGTGCAAGCTCTTCTTCAAAACCAAGCTTTCCTGCTATATTGATACAATTATCATAGACCATTGCCCAGTTGGTCAGTTGCAGGGCTTCCCTTTGACCTCCTCCAAACAAAAGTAATTTATACCGACCGGTTTCTGAGAGGTCCTTAATTAGCTGTTCCATGAGGGGAGGCGGATACATTTTCCCGGGATAGGCAGCAAAAGGCGCAATCCCAATCCATTTCCTGTGATCCTTACCAAGCAGATTACGGGTATTATCAGATAATTGCTGCCTGGGAAGCAGCTTAACCGTTTCCAGGTCGATAGGCCATCCCAGTTTCCCGAAAGCATCCGCATAACGCTGGTGTGTGGTTTTCAACGGTTTGAAAACCTTATTATTCAAGGCGGTAAGCGCCCGCTTTTCAGCCCGGCCCTTGTCTATCTGCACAAACGGAATCCTGCTAAAACGGAAAAAATATTTAAGGACATTACTGCGAAGTACATTGTGGAGGTCGGCAACAGCATCAAAGTGCATTGCGTTTAATTCCCTGAATAACGCCCACAACCCTGCCGGCCCTTTATGTTTACCACTGACCTCGGCCCGGAACACCTCAACATTATCCAATTGTGCAAAAAGAGGCTCGAAGAAGCCTCTGGTCAGAACTGTAATCCTGAGTGCAGGATAGTTTTGTTTAAGAGCCAGCAGCACGGGGACGGTCATGGCTACATCGCCCATAGCAGACAGGCGGATGACCAGGATATGCCCGGCTTTACTTTTGTCCACGCAGAACGGGATTTAGTTCCTCATCGTTGTACATTTTCATTTGCCTGTACACCTTCATAAATTTCCGGCCAGCTGCAATATCATCCAGCAACTGATCAACGGCGTGGGAAAGGTCTTTTTTCTGTTCCAGTAACACCATTAATTTCGCGTTGCATCGGTTACGGTGATCCTCACCCGCGTCGGGGCGTTCAACTTCCTTCCTCATATGGTAAATTTTAAGCGCCAGGATAGACAGTCGATCAAGAGCCCATGCCGGGCTCTCGGTGTTGATTCCGGCATGCTCCTTTACTTTGACAGAACTGTATTTTTTGAGGAAATATGAATCTATAAATTCGACAAGGTCTGTACGTTCCTGGTTGCTGGCATCTATTTTACGTTTCAGGGTGAGTGCAGCTGCGGGATCAATGGCGGGATCGCGGATAAGGTCTTCGTAATGCCACTGTACGGTATCTATCCAGTTCTTTTTGTACAGCAGATGCTCAATGTCGTCATTCGGATAGGGGTTTCGGATCGGCTGATCCACATCGTCCTTCACATGGTAGTCGGCAATACTCTTCTCAAAGATATTAAAGGCCAGGGAGCTGAACATAAACCTTCATTTTGCGATAAAGATACCCATTATTGGCCTTAATCGTTTGTTAAAACGAAGTGCTTTAAGTTCAGGTGCAGGCTCAGGTACATGTTCAGGGGATTTAAAAAGCAAAAATTTAAAAACATACGATGCAATGGCGCGGTAGTGACACAATGGATTTTTTCAAAATGCCTTTGTCAATAATAGTATAAATGGAAGGAGTACGGAGGTTGCCAGGACGATTTCCATCACTTTAGATCGTTTAATAACTTCCACATATTTGGTGATAAGGGTGGCGGCGGGAAAGAAGGTAATGATGACGGGATAAACGTCTGCATTTGTTTTCAAAAATGTTACCACCAACCCAACAGTCATGGAAATCGCGATCAGGCGAACGGTTATGATCCTGCCAAGTCCGAGTTTCCCCATCTTCACGAAGGCCATGAAGCCGGTAAGGATAATCAGGACCGTGTAAAAAAGAAGTTTTGTACTATATCGTCCCAGGGCTGAAAAATCCCTGTCGAGCGACAGGGAGAAGCTGTAGTGTTCCTTTAAATAATCCGGCAGGCCAACGACGACCAAAAGGCTGGCCGTTATCAGGCCTGCAGTAAAAATGCCGGCAAGGGGCACCAGCCAGTTTTTAATATTCTTAGGCTCATAAAAATATATGGCTACAAAGACAACGATTAGATACAACAATGCCCAGTCGTAGAACAGGCTGGCTACGGCGGTCCAAAGCGTAGCGTCGAAAATTTTCAATTTCATGTTCTTTAACGACTTAAGACTTATAAGCCTTCTGCTGGCAAGAAGCAGAAAAAAACTGCAGAGGATGGCATTCTCATCTAACAAGACCTCGGGAAATAGGACTATCAGCAGGATGAAATAAAGCATTGCAAATGAATTGGTGCCCGTTACCTGGTTGCGCTTTACTATAAAATTCACCAGAAAAACGCTGAAAACAAGGACCCCCAACAAAAGGAGCCGGAAGATTATTTGTTCTGTATTGTAGCTTCTGTTGAAACGGACGAGATGTACCAGCCAATAGAAAATAAAAAGAAACCCCAGGAGCAAAAGGTAATTTACAGGCTTAGTTTTGCCAAAAATGCTTGAGATCATCCCGGGTTTTTATATTTTTGCAAGATAAATATAACCAAGATGACAGCATTTTTTGAGGGCATTGAAGATTTATTCGTTGACACTCTGTTCTGGCCTTATGATTTTTTAAGGTATATGGAAAATTGGTGGACTTCCAATTTAGTGAACTGGGTTTTCGTTATTATGGGAATTATTGCTTTTGCTTACTGGCTCAACCAGCTCAAATTATTCAACGACCGCGGGGAAGAAGACAAAAGTGTTACTGCTCATTCTTACCTCTAGCAGATTGCAGTTCGCTTATTTAACAGCAAGTTTTACAGATCAAACCCCAGGTCTTTCCGGTAGTACATACCATCGAAGTTAATCTTCTCCACATTTTCATATGCCTTTTTTAAGGCCTCTTTATAATTGTCCCCGTAGGCTGTCACGGCCAAAACCCGCCCCCCGTTGGTAACCACATCTGAATTGTTCCGGGCAGTACCCGCATGAAATGCCAGGGCATCCGTAATGTTTTCGAGGCCCCGAATCACTTTGCCTTTTTCATAGGCTCCCGGATAGCCCCCGGAGACGGTCATCACCGTTGTCGCGGCGCGACTGTCTATTTCGATATCGATCTGATCAAGGCTTTTGCTGGCAACTGCCTGAAGGATTTCGATCAGGTCTGTCTTAATTCGCGGGATAACCACTTCCGTTTCCGGATCGCCCATACGTACATTATATTCAATGACCATTGGGTCTTCCTCCACCTTGATAAGGCCTATAAAGATAAACCCCACATAGGGCAGCCCGTCCTTCTTCAACCCTTCTACGGTTGGTTGTACAATCCGCCGGTGAATTTTATCAATAAATCCCTTATCGGCAAAGGGAACGGGAGAAATGGCCCCCATCCCGCCAGTATTCAGACCGGTATCACCTTCCCCAATGCGCTTGTAATCCTTTGCCATGGGCAATACCTTGTAATGATCCCCGTCTGTCAGGACAAAACAACTAAGCTCTATGCCGGGCAAAAACTCCTCAACAACAACTGTTGAACCGGCATCGCCAAATTTAGCTTCCGTAAGAATAGCCTTAAGTTCCTTTCTGGCCACTTCAAGGTCGTTTATAATCAAAACCCCTTTGCCGGCTGCAAGCCCGTCGGCTTTTAGTACATAAGGTGGCTTCATGCCCTCAAGAAAGGTGAAGCCCTGCTCCAATTGGGCGGCATTAAAACTTTTGTAAGCTGCCGTAGGGATGTTGTGCCGATGCATGAATTCCTTGGCGAACTCCTTGCTGCCTTCCAGCGCAGCAGCCTGTTTCTGCGGCCCTATGACCGGGATATGGCAGAGGCCGGGGTCTGCCAGGAAGAAATCGTGGATCCCGTTTACCAGGGGATCCTCCGGGCCAACTATTACCATCTCAATCCCATGCTCCAATACTGCCCGCCTGATGGCCGGGAAATCGTTTACCCCAATGGGAAGATTTTTGCCGATTAAAGCGGTACCTGCATTTCCGGGCGCTAAAAATAATTCCTGAAGTTTAGGGCTTTTTGCGAGTTTCCAGGCCAGGGTGTGTTCTCTTCCGCCTGAGCCCAGGATAAGTACCTTCATACTTTTTCTTTGCGCAAAAATAGGATATGCCGGCGTATTAAAGCAACATATTCCCCGCTAAATCAGCAGGGGTTCGCCAGCGGGTTGAAGCAGGGTCAGCGTTTATTGCGTGTTGAAAAGTCGCGATGTTCTGTTTTCTTTAGTTCCTCTTCGGAAAGCGTTTTAAAGTACTCGAAGGTTTTCCTCATGCCCTCTTCCCGTCCTACCTTAGGCTCCCAACCCAGCAATTCCCTCGCTTTGGTGATATCCGGCTGGCGTTGCATAGGATCGTCTTTGGGAAGGGGTTTGTAAATGATCTTCTGATCTGTGCCTGTTAGCTTTATAATTTCTTCGGCAAAGTCTTTAATGGTGATCTCATGCGGGTTCCCGATATTTACCGGTTCGCTGTAATCGCTGAGCAGCAGGCGGTAGATTCCTTCAATCTCATCGTCCACAAAGCAAAAGGAGCGGGTCTGGGAGCCGTCGCCAAATACAGTGAGGTCTTCTCCCCTTAAGGCCTGCCCCATAAAGGCGGGGATAACACGCCCGTCATTCAGCCGCATCCTCGGCCCATAGGTGTTAAAAATACGAACGATCCTTGTTTCCAGTCCGTGAAATCTGTGATAGGCCATGGTAATGGATTCCTGGAAGCGTTTTGCCTCGTCATAAACCCCTCTTGGACCGATAGTGTTCACATTCCCGTAGTACTCTTCTGTTTGCGGATGCACCAGGGGATCACCATATACCTCCGAGGTACTGGCAATCAGGATCCTGGCGCCCTTTTCCTTGGCAAGCCCCAGCAGGTTATGGGTGCCAAGGGCACCAACTTTCAGCGTTTGTATGGGGATCTTAAGGTAGTCTATCGGGCTGGCAGGAGACGCAAAATGCAGGATATAATCGAGCTTCCCGGGGACATGGACAAATTTGGTGACATCGTGGTGGTAGAATTCAAATTCCGGAAATTTAAAGAGGTGTTCGATGTTCTTAAGGTCGCCCGTTATCAGGTTATCCATCCCGATAACCTCGTAACCTTCCGCAATAAAGCGGTCGCACAAATGGGAGCCCAGAAATCCTGCTGCCCCGGTGATCAATACTTTTTTCATACCCGATTATTAAAGGCTAATTATGACCTGCCGATGGATTCGTAGTGGAATCCTTCATCCCGGATCTCCTGGACATCGTAGAGGTTACGGCCATCAAATATAGCCGGATTTTTAAGCAATTCCTTCATGACCGTAAAATTGGGATTCCTGAAAACCCCCCATTCGGTGCATATAACCAAGGCATCTGCATCTTCCAGCGCCCCGTACATTCCGGGGGCAAAATCTATTGAATCGCCCAGTTTACGTTTAACATTCTCCATGGCTTCAGGGTCAAAGGCCGTGATCCTGGCACCTAGAGCCAGTAGTTCATCTATGATATATAAAGCCGGGGCTTCACGGATATCGTCCGTTTCGGGTTTGAATGCAAGCCCCCATAATCCGATTTTCTTTCCTTTAAGGTCTTCCTTAAAATATTTTCTGATCTTGGGAATAAGCGCTGTTTTCTGGCTTTGGTTGACCCTGATTACGGAATCGAGGATCTGAAATTCGTATTTATTGTCTTTTCCTGACTTGTGCAGAGCCTTCACATCTTTGGGAAAGCAGGAGCCCCCATAGCCTATGCCAGGGAACAGGAAGCGTTTACCGATCCTTGAGTCGGTACCCATACCAATGCGTACTTTATCGACGTCGGCACCAACTTTCTCGCAAAAATTGGCTATTTCGTTCATAAAGGTAATCTTGGTTGCAAGGAAGGCATTTGCCGCGTACTTGGTTAGCTCGGCCGAGCGCTCATCCATTATAATTACCGGGTTTCCGGAACGCACAAAGGGTTTGTAAAGCTTTTCCATGAGCTGTACCGCTCTTTCCGAACTGGCCCCCACAACGATACGCTCAGGTTTAAGAAAATCATCAACGGCAAACCCTTCCCTGAGGAATTCAGGGTTGGAGACCACGTCGAATTCGACTTTGGCATTTTTTGCGATGACTTCCTTAACTTTGTCCGAAGTCCCTACAGGTACGGTACTCTTATCAACAATTACTTTGTATGAGGCAATGAGTTTTCCGATATCATCGGCCACCCCGAGTACATATTTCAGGTCGGCTGAACCATCCTCATCCTCCGGAGTCGGTAAAGCCAGGAAGATAATCTCCCCGTGTTCCAGGCCATCTTTAAGGGAAGTTGTAAAGATTAGCCTGCCGGCATTGATGTTCCGCTCGAAGAGTACATCCAGGTGCGGTTCATAAATGGGAACCACCCCCTCCTGCATTTTCTTTACCTTAAGTTCATCGATATCCACACAAACAACTTCGTTTCCTGTTTCGGCAAGACAGGTCCCTGTTACCAGGCCAACATATCCAGTTCCAACAACTGTTACTTTCATTCTATTAATTTTTAGTTACACGTAATATCCGGGGTAAAATTTTCAAGGCCCAAAAATAGCTGTGCCGATCGGACCGGGCAATTATTTCTGTCTAAAACCCTATTTTCCGGTCAAAATTGCCCATATACAGGCTTTTCTTTTTAACATGTTTGTTTCATTTGCCGATGATCGCACTCATGCTGCCTAGTAAGCCTTTTCTTCTCCTGAAAAAATATTGAGCATGGTCTGTAAAATGATTTTAAGGTCGAGAAAAAATGACCAGTTCTCCAGATAAAAAATGTCGAATTTTATCCTGCCCTGAATATCGCTATCCCTTTCAATTTCTCCGCGGTAACCCCGAACCTGGGCCAGGCCTGTTATCCCTGGTTTTACGAAATGGCGCAGCATGTACTTGTCTACCTTATTAGCATACTCATCGGTATGTTTCAGCATATGAGGCCTTGGGCCAACAACAGACATATTGCCGAAAAGTACATTGTAAAACTGCGGCAATTCATCGAGGCTGGTTTTCCTTAAAAATCTTCCTATGGCGGTTACCCGCATATCGTTCTTCCCGGCCTGCAACACATTGGCATTGCGGTTCATGGCCATGGAACGGAATTTGTAACACTGGAATTCTATATTGTCGAACCCCGTACGGGTCTGCACAAAGAAAACCGGGCCCCTGGATTCCAGGCGGATGAGCAGGGCAATGAGGGGGGTGATCCAGATCAGGAGGCCAAAAATTGCTATTAGGGAGAACAGCACGTCAAATGCGCGCTTAAAAAAGGCGTTAATAGGATTATGAAGGGGAATATCGCGTAATGAAAGGATGGGAAGGTAATCGTAATACTCAAATTTCAGTTTCTTGGAGTAGATGTTCTTGTTATCGGGCAGGAACTTAAGGGTCTTGAGGTTATTGTCTGCAAAAGTGATCAACTCGGCTAA
>CAYSVQ010000026.1:0-5161 GCA_964434565.1 uncultured Flavobacteriaceae bacterium
GGGGCGGTAGTAAAACGCAGCCGCGATGTGGCCGACGGCATGAGCAAAGGGGTACAGTTCCTGATGAAGAAGAACAAAATTGAGGTGATACCCGGTTTTGGTAAACTAAAAGCCGGGAAGAAAGTGGGGGTTACCGGGGAAGATGGAAAGGAAACCGAGTATTCGGCCAAACAGATAATCATCGCTACCGGGGCGAGAAGCCGTGAATTACCCAGCCTTCCGCAGGACGGGAAGCATATCATCGGGTACAGGGAGGCAATGTCGCTTGATAAGCAACCTGAAAGAATGATAGTGGTAGGAAGCGGGGCCATAGGTATAGAATTCGCTTATTTTTATAATGCGATGGGCACCGAGGTAACAGTTGTGGAATTCCTGCCCAATATTGTACCGCTGGAAGATGAGGATGTATCCAAACAACTGGAGCGTAGCTTGAAGAAAACCGGCATAAAAATCATGACCTCATCGGAGGTAACCAAAGCAGAAGTAACCAAAAACGGGGTCAGGGCCAATGTAAAAACGCCCAAAGGAGAAGAAATTCTGGAAGCGGATATACTGTTGTCTGCGGTTGGGATAAAATCGAACATCGAAAAAATAGGCCTGGAGGAAGTAGGGATCAAAACCGAAAAGGATAAAATACAGGTCGATAAATTTTACCAGACCAATGTGGAAGGCTACTATGCTATTGGCGATGTAACCCCCGGGCAGGCCCTGGCCCATGTGGCTTCTGCGGAAGGTATCCTCTGTGTGGAAAAAATAGCCGGCATGCATGCAGAGCCTCTGGATTACGGCAACGTACCAGGCTGTACCTACTGCATCCCCGAGGTCGCATCGGTGGGGCTTACAGAAAAACAGGCCCGTGAAAAAGGCCATGAACTCAAAATAGGTAAATTTCCGTTTACTGCAAGCGGTAAGGCCAAGGCTGCCGGCCATCCGGATGGCTTCGTCAAGGTAATCTTCGACGCCAAATACGGGGAGTGGCTGGGTTGCCATATGATTGGTACCGGGGTTACCGATATGATTGCAGAGGCCGTTGTTGGCAGAAAACTGGAAACCACAGGCCATGAAATCCTGAAAGCCATACATCCGCATCCTACCATGAGCGAGGCGGTCATGGAAGCTGTGGCCGACGCGTATGGCGAGGTCATACATATCTGATATCGAACTCCTTTATACCATTTTTTAAATAGAGCCGGCCATCCTTACTGCCGCCAATCCTTTAATTTCAACACTATGATGCTCCAGCTTTTCCGAGTCTTCGCTATCCTCGAAGGCATCTCTTACCTTTTGCTATTTGCAATAGGCATGCCCCTGAAATACTGGGGCGCGATACCTCAGCCCAATATCTATATCGGCTACGCCCATGGATTCCTCTTTCTGGCGTATATCATACTGGCAGTTGTTTTGGGGATGGAACGATCCTGGAATTTGAAAACATACTTCCTTGTATTTGCAGCTTCCCTCCTGCCCTTCGGCACCTTCTACCTGGACGCACATTACCTGAAGCGACTAGTTTAATGAAGGCAGTGGTGGCCATAGTCTTTACTCCTCCATCAAGCGGTATACAGAGCCGTCGAAACTGCAGATATACAGTTCGCCCTGAAGATCGGTGCCAAAAGATGAAATATTTAGGCCGGATTCCGTCAGCAGGGTATTCGCCGGGTTTGTACCCGTGCTTTCCAGGGCCCAGATTCGTCCGGAAATAAAATCGGCATAAATGTAGTAACCCCTGAGGGAAGGGAGCTCATCGCCCCTGTAAACATAGCCGCCGGAAATGGATTTATCGCCATTTGTATGGTTGTATTCGTACACGGGCAGGAGCAGCCCTTCTGTATCGCAGCCAGCCGAGCCAAAGCAGCTGCTTCCTTCCATAAGGTTCCATCCGTAATTTCCACCGGCTTCAATAATATCGATTTCCTCTGTTTCCCCCTGGCCCACATCCCCTGCCCAGAGTCTTCCTGTCTCCGGATCAAAACTCATTCTCCATGGATTCCTTAACCCATAGGCGAATATTTCGGGCCTGGCCCCTTCCGTGTCCCGGAATGGGTTTGCGTCGGGGATCCCGTATTCGAGGCCGTTTGCCGCCGCGTTAACGTCGAGCCGCAGGATTTTTCCCAGCAGGCTGTTCAAATTCTGGGCATTGCCCCCGGGGTCGCCCCCGGATCCGCCGTCGCCGGATGCAAGGTAGAGGTATCCATCCGGGCCGAAGGCGAGCTGCCCCCCGTTATGGTTTGTAAAGGGTTGTGCTATCCTCAGCAATACGACCTCGGTTGTGGCATCGGCCATTCCCGGATCACCGGTTGAAACCTGGAAACGCGATAATACCGATTCTTCAGGGGCCGGGGTGTAGTAGACAAAGAAATACCCATTGGTAGCATAGGCCGGATGAAAAGCCATCCCAAGCAAGCCCATTTCCCCGCCACTGCTATCGGTACGCCCGCTGATATCCAGGAAGGTGGATGCTTCGCCGGCCTGGGGATCATTTGGAAAAACCTTAACAAGGCCTCCGCGTTCCACTACAAAAATGCGGTCTGTGCCATCGGGTGGGCTTTGCAGGTCGAGCGGGGATTCGAATCGCAGTTGAGGAAAGGCGTTTACCAGGCTCAGATTATTGATATCGTCAGGTGCCCCAGGGGTCTCGGGTGCCTCATCCCCGCTGCATCCCGCGAGCAGGGCTACAAAAAATAAGACGATGATATCCTTTGTTCCCATTTTAAGGAATTTCGCGGCAAATAATAAAGTTTTGGCATCCATATTCAAGGGTAGAACAAAAAATACCGGCGTCTTGCTCCAATCTGCCGCTATCTTGACTCCATCAGGATCAGAGGAAGCTTTGGACAGCCAGTTCGTATCCCTGTAGTCCGAATCCTATGATAACCCCTTTGGCTGCCGGGGAAATAAAGGAGGAATGCCGGTACTCCTCCCGCTTGAAAGTATTGGAAATATGGACTTCAACTACCGGGCAGGAAATTGCCTTTACCGCATCTCCTATGCCAACGGAAGTGTGGGTATAGGCGGCAGCATTCAAAATTATCCCGTCGAAAGAAATGCCGGCTTCCTGAATTTTGCCTATCAGTTCCCCTTCTATGTTCGACTGGAAGTACTCCAGCTCAAGCTGGGGATACTTCCCGCTTAAATCCGAAAAATATTCCGGAAAAGTTTTGGACCCATACACTTCAGGTTCCCTTTTTCCGAGTAAATTCAGGTTAGGCCCGTTAATAATGATCAGCTTCATAAGCTAAATGTACCTATTTTCAGTGATTTCAAAAAGAAAGGCAGGTGGAATACACCTGCCTGTATGATTCAGGTAGTCGGCTTTCATTAAAAGGTATAGCGGAACCCAAGGCCAAAACGGGCTGGTTCAAAATCGTTGTTATTGTCTCCGAAGTATATCCAGGGCCTCCAGTCGAAAGTAAATGAGAGCGGAACATTGGCTATTTTATAATCGAGCCCTACTACTGGACGCAGCAGCACATCTGATTCGCCATCGAAAAAGGCGATGGATGGCCCGCCACCAACGAACCACTGAAACCCGTCGGCATTGGGAAATTCCTTGTGGTACTGGTACATCAGGGTCAGAAAGGTTACATTATCCCCGAAGGCAACTTCGCCCATCCCCGCATGATTTGCCGCAAAGAAATGTTTTACCGAGGGGCCAACCAGGGTCTGGCCGTCACCAAAATCGATACCCAGGCCAAGGGCAGTTCCATAATTACTCTGCGCATTGGAGGCAAAAGTTCCGATAAACAGAAGCGCTGCCGCGATAATTACTTGTTTTTTCATTTTTTTAGATTTAATCGTCATAAATGATTTTGTTTGAGGTATATCAAATATAGAAAACTTTAATAACGCCAATTTTGGCCCCTTGGTATATAAGTAAAACGGCAGCCCGCGGGCTGCCGTTTAAATATATAAACTAAGGGGTCTTAGAACGTATAACCTACCCCGATATTCAGGTAATTTGAACGTACGGTTATATCCTCCGATCCGGTGTAGGAATTAGACAGCTGAAATGAATACCGCGCTTCGATGAAAAAATCGTCGGTAATATCATATCCCAAACCGCCTCCGAGGCCGAATTGGATACTGCTGATCTCATCCGGAGTATCCTCCAGGCTGAAAACAAATTGCGGCCCGGCCTGCAAGTTCAGTTTATCGGCCACATAGTATTTTGCCATGATTGGCACAAGGATCCCGTCCGCTTCATCTATGCTGGCATAAACCGCTTCCGGTTGAATATGGAATTCTTCGGTAATGGTAAAATCTGCAACAGCCCCTATGTAGAAACCGGATTCGGAGCCGGAAACAGAAATGCCTCCACCCTCAACTTTGCCATCCGCGTTCAGATAGCCCGCCGTGATGCCGAAATCGACATCCTGCGCATGCAATACAAGTCCGCCCATTAAACAGGCAGCACTTAAAATGATTTTTTTCATGTTTGATCTTGTTATGATTAGAGGGTCAAACATACTATTAATGGTTTCCTGACAAACAAAAAATGTTGTGAATGGCCGTAAATAGTTCATAACACATTCATTATTGTATGTAATGTGTAACTGATAACCCATAAAACCAGTGGATTTGTAAGGAAGGCCATGGAAGATGCCATATCTTTGGGAAATGAACTGGGCACAGGCATTAGAGGATTACCGTAACTACCTCCAACTGGAACGCGGGCTCTCGGCAAATTCCATCCAGAATTATTCCAGGGACGTAAAAAAGCTTTTGAAATTCCTCGAAAGACACCGGCTTTCAGACACCCCGGTATCTGTTGGCAGGGAGACGGTGCAGCAATTTATCTACGAAATCGCCGGGGAAGTAGGTCCCCGGTCGCAGGCGCGTATTATCTCCGGGCTTAACAGTTTTTTCAGCTACCTGCTTTTTGAAGATTCCCGACAGGATAACCCAATGGATTTGGTGGAAACGCCCAAAATAGGCAGGAAACTGCCCGATACGCTATCTGAGTCGGAAGTAAGGAAAATCCTGGAAACAGTAGACCGGTCTACCCCTGATGGGGAACGCAACCGGGCGATGATTGAAACGCTTTATGGCTGCGGGTTGAGGGTTTCTGAACTTACCGGCCTTCGGCTTTCCGACCTTTATTTTGATGAGCATTTCATAAGTGTCAGAGGCAAAGGAGATAAACAGCGCTTTGTTCCCATAC
>CAYSVQ010000027.1:0-3085 GCA_964434565.1 uncultured Flavobacteriaceae bacterium
AAAAAAACTTCAGGTGAATCTGTTTCGTCTTTTTTGCAAGAAGAAAGACAAAAAAACCAAAGCCGGGACTAAAATTAATTTTTTCATAATCGTATACTTTAATAAATGATTGAAATTTTCTATGAACACACTTAAGACAAGGAGTATATGATCGAAACTTTAAGGTGGGGGACAAAAAGTGCTTTGTTGGAAATAGGGGGTGGACAAAAAGTGGACATATTTATAAAACAATGAGTAACAACATGTTTTAAGATAAATAATTTATTAGTATATTCAGGATTGGTTTGGGTTTGAGAAGAATTGAATGGTATATGAACAACTATCAATGAGAAATCAAAAAAATAAGTGAATCACAATCAAAACAACACATTGAAAGAAAAAAATAGCAAGGTCAATACAACAGAGGTAATCGCCGACCCGGATTTACCAAAGTACTATCACGGTACAAAGGCAAATCTGAAACCTGGAGACTTAATTGAAGCCGGTTATAATTCAAACTACGGAAAGCGGAAAAAAGCCTCCTTTGTCTATTTAACCGCTACCCTCGATGCGGCTGTCTGGGGAGCTGAACTTTCTGTAGGAGAAGGAAGTGGCAGAATTTATATCGTTGAGCCTACTGGTCCAATTGAAGATGACCCCAATCTAACAGATAAAAAGTTCCCTGGAAATCCAACAAAGTCATACCGCAGCCGGCATCCTATTCGGGTAACAGGAGAGGTTAGCGATTGGAAGGGCCATGCCCCGGAACAACTCAAAGCAATGAAGGATCATCTTGAACAGCTTAAAAAATTGGGTATTGAGGCGATCGAGGACTAAGTCGAATTGGAAAATTAAATGGAGAATCAGCTGTTAAAAAAATATCAAACTAAAATATTATGAAACTCATAGCCAAAGCAAGCATACAAATTCAAAAGCCGGTTGAGGAAGTTTTTGAAGGAATTGTCAACCCTGAAAAAATGACGAAGTATTTCATTTCGGAAAGCAGCGGGAGAATGGAATCTGGGAAAGAACTGATCTGGAAATTTCCGGAATTTCCAGATGAATTTCCCGTAAAAAAAATTAAGGTTGAAAGAAACAGTTCAGTATCTTTTGTTTGGGACGAAGAAACCGTAGTTAATATTGTATTGGAAGCCCATGACGATAAAAGCACAGTAGTACATGTAAGTGAAGGCGGAAAAACATACAACGAAGACAATTTGAAATGGCTTATAGGAAATACCGGAGGTTGGGCAAACTTTCTCGCTTGTATGAAAGCCTATCTCGAGTATGGAATACAACTTCGCAAAGGAGCATTTGATTTTATGCGAAAAAACTGATATCCTAATACAGTTTTTTGTAGCTAAGCGGGTCGAAGCACAAAGCTAAATGGATATACAAAATTTGAAAGTACGGAAGGTTTTCAGAAGATTTCTGAAGGCTTATATCACCGAAAAGTTTGTATAACTGAAAAGTGATGGCTTCCTTATTTCGTAGGATACCATACCATCAATTTACTCATTGATTATAAATTTAACTTTATGTAATATTTGGAAAAAATGGATAAGGAAGTGTTTGATAATTTGGACATGGAGCCCGAAGATTTCAGAAAACTGGGATATCGGGTCATTGATATGATTTCGGAATACTATGCATCCGTACAGGAAGTTCCGGTGTTCCCGGCATCAACTTCTTCAGAAATAGAGCAGGTTTTTAAAGAAGATTTTCCCGAAAAAGGGCAGGATCCTTTTGCCATTGTGGAAGAATGGCGGTCTAAAATCGTACCATACGCAACCCACCTCGGTTCCCCGAGATATTTCGGTTTTGTCAATGGTTCGGGTACCATGATAGGTACTCTGGCAGAGGCCCTTGCTGCAGCCGTAAACATGAACCCTGGCGGCTGGAAACCCGCTCCATCAGCTACTGAAGTAGAGCGCCGCTGCATTGCCTGGATGGCAGAAATGGTTGGTTTTCCTGTAGATTGCGGAGGCCTGTTTAGTTCGGGAGGTACTATGGCTAATTTTACCGCCATAGAAACGGCTTTAAGGAATATTGCCCCCTACGACATAGCAGCCAAAGGATTGCAGGATAAACAAATTCCGGGAAAATTTAAAGTTTATATGTCGGACCATGAAGGACATATTTCAATAATAAGGGTTGTGGATCTCCTAAATCTGGGCAGGGAATCAATCCATCTCGTGAAAAGCATGGAAGACTTCTCGATGGACACAGAAGATCTGGAAAGATGCATAGATAAAGATATATCGAATGGAGATTTCCCTCTCTGCGTTGTAGCGCAGGTAGGATCTATAAATGTAGGTGTTATCGATCCGCTTGAAGAAATTGCTGCCATCTGTAAAAAAAGAAACATATGGTTTCACGCAGACGGTGCATGTGGAGCGGTTGGAGCACTTTTACCCGAAAAACGCCCTCAGTACAAAGGCCTTAACTTAGCGGATTCAATTACGCTGGATCCGCATAAATGGCTATATATTCCATACGATTGTGGCTGTGTCCTGGTTCGCGATGCTGAAAAAATGAGGAGGGCATTTTCTCTTCAGGCACCTTATTTACGAGGAACTCTTGATACGGAATATACCGGGCAATATTATCTGGACTATGGCCCGGAAATGTCCCGTGGGTTTCGGGCATTAAAAGTTTGGATGTCACTGAAGCATTTTGGTGCTGAGGGCTATCGTAAATTGCTTTCGCAAAATGTGAAGTGCGTGGAATATTTGGACAGACTTGTACGAAATGACAAGGATTTTGAAGCCCTGCACAAGCCAAACCTGTTTATGTACTGTATGCGCTATGCCCCTCTGAAAATAAAAGATAAATACGGGTCAAATAGCCAGGAAACGGATAGACAACTGGATCAATTGAACCAGGAGATCGCCGATGAGATCCAACTCAGTGGAACCGCATTTATAATGACAAGCAAAGTAAGGGGAAAAGTGGTCATAAGATTATCAGTTTGCTCGCATCGCACAACAGAGGAAGATATTCACCTGGTGTTTTTAAAACTTAAAGAAATAGGTGAAATGCTAATTAGTAAAAATGAAAAAGCCTGAAAATAGGGTAGAGTAAGCCATTTGATCAGGCAAGTATT
>CAYSVQ010000028.1:0-2894 GCA_964434565.1 uncultured Flavobacteriaceae bacterium
TTCTTCGCCCCCCGCGACATTAGTGTCAAAGATTTCCGGAAAGAAAATCCAAGTTGCGCAAAACGAATTGGGAATCCAGGCTTTAAAAATAACAGCAACAAAATCAGATGCCCGGATACACGTTGAATTTGGCAATAAAAAATACGAATTCACAACTGGTCTCGACACCTGGAAACCGGGCCAAACTAAATTAAAAACATTAGCTGCTGCCCCGGGGCCGGGACAGGATCTTCCGATACAGGTTGCATCAATATATTCCTGGACTGACGAAACCACACTTGAATTAACCACAAAATTTGTAGAAGAAAGTATCAGGAGCGAAGTATGGATTCTCCGTTTTGTGGAGGATGGTACGGAAATAAACGTATCCATAGAAATGAAGGTCCAGGTAGAATTTGTGGGCATCAAGTCGCGGATGCTTGAAGGGAAAATAGTTAATTAATACTTGCCCGTATTAGTCCAACGGCATGTCGCCGGGAGGTACGTTTTTCAGGTATTCATCCAGGAATTCCCTGATCTTCCCGTATCCTTCAATCTCGTTCTCCTTTTTCCGGAAACCGTGTCCTTCATTATCAAATACCACATATTCTACGGGGACACCATTGTTTTTAACCCCCTCCACAATTTCATCCGATTCTACCTGCAGAACCCTTACATCATTGGCCCCTTGCAGGACCATCAGCGGTTTTACGACATTTTCGGCATGGAACAAGGGTGATATTTTATGCAGGCGCACCGAATCCTGGGAATTAGGATCACCCAGTTCATCGTAGAGGGCCGTCCTGAAACTCTCCCAATAAGGCGGGATAGAACGCAGGGTGCGTATCCAGTTGGTTACCCCGAAAATATTTACGCCCACATCGAAGGCCTCAGGTTCAAAGGCAAGTGCTGCCATAACCATATATCCTCCATACGAGCCGCCGATGATGCCTACACGGTCCATATCAACAACCCCTGTGGAGGCCAGGAAATCTTTTCCGGCCACACAATCTTTCAGGTCTTTATCCCCATGGTTTTTATCGTCAAGGTGGTTGAATTCCTTCCCATACCCACTGCTTCCCCTGTTATTTACCGCAAGGATGGCGTAGCCATGATTTACCAGGTACTGGATGAGCGCAAAGTAGTTCAGACGCGACTGCCCCCCCGGACCACCGTGTACCCATACCAATCCGGGGACCTGGTTTGCAGGGCCTGCTTCTTTTGGCTGATAGTAAATTGCCGGGATTTCGAGGCCGTCAAAAGACTTATAACGTACAACCTGACCTTCCACCAGGTCGGCGGCATTTATTTCAGGATTAAGGGTGTCCGTGAGTTTTTTAAGTTCTCCGGTGCTGAAATTGTATATATAGATATTGCTTGGGGTTGCCGAAGTACTTACGGTAAGCCTTGCAAGGTTTTCACTCTGCGAGATGCTTACTGAAGAAATGCTACCACTCTCAATCTCAGGGAGGGCTACTTCCTCACCCGTATTCAGATTTAAGATGCGAACGCTGGTTTTGCCATCTTCATTGATTCCTATCACCCGATAAGTTTCATTCCAGGAATCATAGGCATACCATACATCCCAGTTTGTTTCGAACACCCGTTCTACTTCCCCGGTATTCAGGTTGCGTTTTGCCAGGTATGTAAAATCTGAATTTTCGTCGGTAGTGTAGTAGAGTTCGGTATTGTCCAGAGTAAAGAATTGTGGGGAATAAGTAGCGTCTCCTTCGTGAATGCTGATGTCCTCTGTCTGGCCGGTTTCTTTGTCGAGCAGGTACATTTTACCATCTGCGCTGGTGATTGCCTTGGTTAATGCCAGATATCGTTTGCTGGGAGAAATGGCTCCTGCATCTAGGCCGTCCGTGTTCTCATATAAAAGCGTCATTTCAGGATTTTCATTAGCAACAGAAGCTATGGGTAGTTCGTAGATATCCATAAACTGCCGGTTACGCCTGTTCGAGCTAAGAAGCATGCTTTTTTCATCCCTGCCCCAACCCCAGAAACCATTACGGATACTGTCTCCCGGGGTTAGGAGCTTTGAAGTGCCATCGGCCAACATATATACCTTGTAGTTTTCGTTGCCTCCTTCGTCATAGGTATATACAAAGCGATCGTCGTCGGGGAAGTAGGATTGGGCAAAGTAAGACTCATCCGTTGAATTAGTTAATTGTGTCCTTTTCCCGGTGGCGATATCTATTTCGTAGACATTATAAATACCAGATTCATTGCTGCTAACAAGTAGCCGGGTTTCATCATGGGAAAAGCTGCCGCCCAGGATATTGGAATTCTCATAGAACTGTTCAATTGTATATTGGGCTATAGGAGCTGTTTTTTGGGATTCTTCCTTGCAGGAAATAAGGCAGAACATGCTAAGGATAAATATACTTCGTTTCATAGGGCATTCATTATTAAAGTTAGCTTATTCGATGGCAGGAGTACTGTTATATATAGGCCAGGCCGTTTGCATTATGATACATTACCGGAATTCCCGCTTTTCAAATTTATTGCCTTAATATATTAAATATTGGATAACAATTCACTATTCCGGACTCCGGAAGGCGGAGGCCGGCAGGCCTTCCTTATTAAATAAATTGGGCTCGGCCGTATTGCTCCAGGCAAAGCGTACCGCTTTCGGATTTTTTACTTTGGAAGACGATAGCAGGACGGTGTTTTTGTAGATCCTGGCTTTGGCAGCTACAAAAACCCCATCGGGGCCGGCGATTTCAAAATGGGTAAGGGCCCCGTCCTTTGCCATGAGGCCGTTATCCGCATGGTCAAATAGTACGCGTATTTTTTTGCGTTCCACTTCCATGCCCTTGTAAAGCGGGCCGGAAAAAGCGATCCCTTCCTTGCCATAGGTTTTGGCAAGCGCGAGGTTTGCCAGCCGTTTCCCCACATCCAGCTTGTTCCGG
>CAYSVQ010000029.1:0-35103 GCA_964434565.1 uncultured Flavobacteriaceae bacterium
GAAATTCTCCTGAAAGTGATGTGAATAATTGCGGGGGAGTGGAATAATTGTTATGAATCAGGGAATCTTTCGAAGCCTTTTAAGGATGCTATCAACGCTTTTGATGGACTTCTTCGTCCAGTCGATCCTCTTCTCCAGGATCTCCGCCTCGCTAAGCTGCCATGGAACATCAGACTTGCGTAAATCAGCAGTAAGCCTATACAGGATAATGGCTGCAGAGGCCGAGATATTCAGGCTTTCCGTAAAACCGTTCATGGGGATATGCAGGCGCGTATCCGCACCCTGTAATATGTCCTGGCTGAGGCCTTCCTTTTCCGTTCCAAAAAAGATTGCTGAAGCCTGCGACAATTACAATTCTTCGAGGGAGCAGGAATCGGTGGAGGGTGTGGTGGCCACTATACGGTACCCTTTTTTTCGGAGTGCATGCATGCATTCGGCCGAGTCCGTATAACGGTGTATATCTACCCATTGCTGTGCTCCCATAGCGATTTTGCTGTCGACCCGCCTGGAAAATCGCGCTTCAACCACATGCAGGTCCTGTACCCCGAATACTTCACAACTACGGAGTACGGCACTGGCATTATGAAGCTGGAATACATCTTCCATCGCCACGGTTATATACCTTGTGCGGGCAAGTAAAACCTGCTGAAAACGGCGGCTTCTCTCAGTGGATATGAAACCTTCGAGGTATTCAAGCAATGCTTCGTCCGTCATAGTCCGAAGATAAGAAAAAACGTATCTTTAAAGTTGAATGCAAAGCTATGAAACAAAGGATTGTTGTGCTTAGCGGTGCGGGAATGAGTGCAGACAGCGGCCTGAAAACCTTCAGGGATGCAGACGGTTTGTGGGAGGGCCACGATGTGATGAGCGTTGCTTCACCCGAGGGTTTTTCCAGGAATCCTGAACTGGTGCTGGATTTTTACAATCAAAGACGCAGGCAACTCCTGAAAGCCACGCCAAATAAAGCCCATATCTCCCTGGTAAGGCTGGAAGAATTTTTTGAGGTAAACATCATCACTCAAAACGTAGACGACCTGCATGAAAGGGCCGGCAGCAGCATGGTTCTCCACCTTCATGGAGAACTTCTGAAAGCTAGAAGTACTGGCGACCCGGGACTGGTACTCGATTGGACAGATGACCTGAATCTGGGTAAAACCTGCCCGAAGGGTTTTCAGTTGCGTCCGCATATCGTATGGTTCGGTGAGGAGGTCCCTCTTCTGCATAGGGCGGCCGAAATAACCTCCTGCGCAGATATCGTGCTGATCATAGGTACCTCCATGCAGGTATATCCCGCGGCAAGCCTCATCCATTACGCCGCCGAAGGAGTACCTGTTTATTTTATCGACCCGGCACCCAGCATTTCCAAATCCATTGGTTTAAACCTCCGGATATTCGCGGAAAAGGCGGTTACAGGCGTGCCCGTACTGGTAGAGGAACTTATTGAAAATGTGCCTCCGAAAAAGCAACAAGACGCTTAACACCCATACGAAAGCCGGTGGAATTCATGTTCCTCCATACTTTTAATCTGATAAACTTATAGCTATCTTTGCCTTTTTCCGAAAGTAACCAATCGAAAATGTGATGGGATTAAACCAGTTGAATGCCATTTCCCCGCTCGACGGGCGTTACAGGGGCAAAGTGGATGCCCTGGCGGCCTACTTTTCCGAACAGGCACTCATAAAATACAGGGTAAAGGTGGAAATCGATTATTTTCTGGCCCTTTGTGCAATCCCGCTGCCTCAATTGGAAGGATTTGATGCTTCCAGGGCACCGGAACTCAGAAAGATATACGAGAATTTCGGGCTGGCCGATGCCCTTGCCATTAAGGAAATAGAGAAAACAACCAACCACGATGTAAAAGCTGTTGAATATTTTATAAAAAAGCGATTTGATACCCTCGGGCTGGAGGCGTACAAAGAATTTATCCATTTCGGGCTTACCTCCCAGGATATCAACAACACAGCCATCCCACTATCTGTCAGGGATGCTATTACGGACGTATACATGCCCGCATACAAAGAATTAACGGCAACGCTGAAGGGCATGGCCGACACCTGGGCAGACGTGCCTATGTTGGCGCGTACCCATGGGCAACCTGCTTCGCCCACCCGCCTTGGAAAAGAGCTCATGGTGTTCATTACCCGAATGGAAGCCCAGTTCAACAGCCTTATTTCTGTACCCCATGCAGCTAAATTTGGAGGCGCGACCGGGAATTATAATGCGCACCGGGTTGCTTATCCCGGAATCGACTGGAAAGCCTTCGCGACAGGTTTTGTTGAAGGGCAGCTGGGATTACATCATTCATTCCCCACCACTCAAATAGAGCATTACGACCATCTGGCAGCACTGTTCGATGGGTTAAAACGGATCAATACCATCATTATCGACCTTAACCGCGACCTCTGGGCTTACGTTTCGATGGATTATTTCAAGCAAAAGATCGTAAAAGGCGAAGTGGGTTCTTCTGCCATGCCCCATAAGGTTAACCCGATTGATTTTGAGAATTCGGAAGGAAATTTGGGACTTGCCAATGCCATCTTCGAACATTTGTCGGCCAAACTCCCCATTTCGCGGCTTCAGCGCGACTTAACAGACAGTACGGTATTAAGGAATATCGGGGTGCCAATTGCCCATACCCTGCTGGCATTTAATTCAACCCTTAAAGGGCTGAACAAACTCTTGCTGAATCCCGATAAACTTGCCGCAGACCTTGATGCAAATTGGGCAGTGGTGTCCGAAGCCATTCAAACCATCCTCAGAAGGGAAGGATATCCTGATCCTTATGAGGCGCTCAAGGGGCTTACACGCACCAATGAGATAATAACCAGAGAATCACTGGGGCGTTTTATAGACAGCCTCAATATCACGGAAGCGCTAAAGAAGGAATTAAGGCAGATCAGCCCCCGAAGTTATACAGGGATCTGAGGGTCCTTCCTATTGTCGGCCATTAAAAGGATACTGCTACATTTTGGTCAGGATCCGTTTCTGAGTAACAGGATATCAGCCTTTTAAAAACTGTCCTATGTCCCCCAGGCCTTCGGCTTGGTAATCAGACTGTTGAATGGCCTGCAGGAGCTGTATAATATGCGCAGGGTTCATATTGGTGCCCAGAACACGGATCAGGGCAAACCCCTTGTCATCGCTATTCCCGAAAATTACCACTTCGTCTATGGCGTCATCATCTCCCAGGTATTTAATAACACCCTTCCCGTATTCGGAATTTAGTTTAATAAGTTCAACAAAGGCGTCATCCTTTAAAATCTCATTAACCCTGGCTTTCTCTACTTTATAGGACTCTGCATTGGAAGTAGTCTTCTTAAACGCCAGTATGTTGAGTTTGCGTAGGGATTGCAGTGCTTCGCGCTGGGTGGCCGAGAGGTTTGCCCCATCGAGGTTCAGGATGCTCGCTGGCAGGTCGAGGGAAATAAAATCCGGGTTCTCTGCATTGTCTACATAATATTCCTGAAGGCTCTGTGTGGAAGAGCAGGCCATCAACAGAAACACTGTCAGCAGGCCTATAAAGTGCGTGGCTTTTTTCATTTTCGGTTGTTTTAAGTGTTGTTGAACGGAACAGCGGAAGCTTAATGGGCTCTAATCCCTGCTGCTTCCGCATCCGCCTGTTCCGTTATTTACCTTTTTTCTCTGCCTTGTTCAATTCTTCAGGCAGGTTCATCTTTTTGGTAAGCGATCCTATCTTGGTAAGGTCTATGTCGCCCGTAAGTGTTAACAGTACGGTTTCTATCTTCCGGTCGTTAATAGACACATCGCTGTTGCTGATCCCGGTTACAAACATCAGTAACTCACTAACATGATTGTCGTCTTTGCCGTTTTTGATGTAGAACTTAACATTGGCATCCTTATCCTTTACCCGCATGAGTTCCTCCAGCGAAGAGGACCTAAGGTAACGGTCTACTGTTGCCTGCATATCGGCAGAGACCTTCCTGTCTTCGGTAACAAATACCTTCAGGCCATTCAGGCTTTTCGCTATATCCATGAATTCCTTGGCTTCAGGGTCGTCTACATCAACATCCATTTTCATCAGCAGGTTAAACATATTCTTATTCACGATCACCGAAGTAACGTTGTCGAGGTCCTCGAATTTATCGAAAACACTCTGCGACTGCCCGAATAAAGGGGAGAGGGCTAAAATGGCTAATACTATATAATTTTTCATCGAATTTTTTTTAATTGTTGTTTAAAATTTTTTGTTTCGTCAGTTCAAACTCGTTCAGGTAGGCCACTTTTTCAGTACCACGATCTAAATTTTCGGCCAGTAAACGCAGGGCTTCCTTGGTTTGGTTATACGCATATTCAGCCCTTTTCTGCTCCTGGTATTCGTTACCAAGATATAATCCAAAAATAACTACGACCGCAGCGGCAACGGATATCCACTTAGAGTATTTCTTTCTGGTGTTTAGTGGAACCTGCCCGGTAAATCGTTCATTTTTGGTTTTGGAAAAATACCCAAACATCGGACCGTATTGCTGCAGATGCGGTGCTACCTCATCTCCGGCAAAATATGCCTTTATCGTCTGTTCTTCGGCCACCGTGGTAGTTGCCTCAAAATATTTCTCCAACAAATCTTCTATTCTATCCAATTCCATAACTATGTTTTTCCATTAATTTTTCACGTACCGCTTTTCTCGCTCTTGAGAGCGTAACACGCGCGGTAGCGGCGTTCATATCCATCAGCTCGCATATCTCTTCAAAATCATACTCCTCCACATCCCGCAGCTGTAACACCATCCTTTGCTGCTCCGGTAATTCATTCATTATCTTTTCCACCCAGCTGACACTGTCTTTGAGTTCCACCTCCTTCTGAAGGGAGGTGTTATCGTCAGCATAGTTGCTGTGTACCAGTTTGAGGTTCGATGACTGCCTTGATTTTAAACGGTCCAGGCAGAAATTTTTTGTCATGGTCATCGCAAAGGCCTCAATGTTCCGGTAATTCGCAATATGATGCTTTCTGTCCCATAGTTTCATCAGTACCTCCTGGGTAGCGTCCTCGGCCTCTTCAGAGGATACGAGGAGCCGTTTTGCCAGTCGGTATAACTTGTCCTTAACAGGCATTACCAGGTTCAGGAATTCCGATTGTTTCATCAAAGTTGGTTCTGTTGCCGCTTGTACCATTGCTGGCCCTTTACAAAAGGAAGACGAAGTATGACGAATTTTGTTACAAAAAATTTTTTTTTCCTCCCGATGTAAGTAATTTAGGCCCTGCCTACTATATAAATAGTTGACTTCAACCTGCATATTACGCATAATGGCCGTTGACCCGGTCTCTTTATCTTTGGAATGATTGTTGAAGAGGCAGTTTTGATAAAAAAATTGATTATATGAAAAAGTATATCTCGCTCTTCATGGGCCTTAGCATTTTAATGGCCGGTTGCAGCAATGATGACAATGGGAACGTTCCCGACCCCGACGGGCCAAACCCTGATCCTTCTGCCGATGTTGATGTGCAGGATTTTATGTGGAAGGCAATGAACCTATGGTACTTCTGGCAGGGCGATGTGGCAGATCTTGCGGATGACCGGTTTGCCAACGACACCGAATACACTGAGTTCCTGGAGAGCGAAGCCAATCCTGAAGACTTCTTTTTTGATAAGTTACTTTTTACAGATGACCGGTTTAGCTTTCTTAGCGACGATTACGTGGAACTTACCCAGAACCTTTCCGGTATTTCACGCAGTAACGGACTCGAATTCGGGCTGTTCCTTTTCTCAGACAGTGACGATATCTTTGGTTATGTGCGCTATATAGTGCCCAATTCAGATGCCTCAATCAAAAACATTGCCAGGGGAGAGCTTTTTACCGGAGTTGATGGGCAGACCCTGAATATTACCAATTACACTGACCTTTTGTTTGGCGATAACGCTACCTATGTTCTTAATATGGCCGACGTTTCAGGCGGAACTATTACACCGAACGGGAAGGCGGTAAGCCTTACCAAAGAAGAAAACCTGGTAGAGAACCCGGTTTTCATAGCAAAATCCTTTGAAGTGAACGGGCAGACAATAGGTTACCTTATGTACAATGCCTTTACCAACGAATTTGATAGCGAGCTGAATAATGCTTTCGGGCAGTTGAAATCCGAAAACGTCACAGACCTGGTACTGGACCTCCGTTACAATTCCGGCGGCTCCGTAAATTCCTCAAGGCTGCTAAGCAGCATGATCTACGGTCCCAATACCGACGAACTTTACATCCGTCAGCGTTGGAACGATAAGATACAGGCAGCTTTCGACGATTCGGACCTGGAGGATTACTTTGCCGACAAGCTTGATAACGGCACCACCCTGAACACCCTGAACCTCGACAAGGTTTACATTCTCACCACAGGAAGTACCGCCTCGGCTAGTGAACTTGTCATCAACGGGCTGGATCCTTATCTGGAGGTGGTTACCATAGGAACGGCTACCACTGGTAAAAATGAATTCTCCCTAACCATGGTGGATGATCCGGACAGGTCGGGCGCACCCTTTATCTATACGCCATCCAGAGTAAACCAGATCAATCCCGATAACAGCTGGGCAATACAGCCCCTGGTTGGAAGAAATGAAAATGCCGCAGGTTTTTCAAACTATACCAATGGTCTGCCAGCGGACATAGAACTTGACGAAGACCTCGAAAACCTTGGTGTTCTGGGCGATATCAATGAACCTTTGCTGGCGAGGGCCATACAGGAGATTACAGGCGTTTCGGCTAAAATGGATTTTAGTGTGCAAATGCCCGTTAACCTGTTCAGCAGTTCCAAAATGTTTCAGCCCATCAGGGATAACATGATCCTTGATAAGCCACTCCACTTGCCAAATTTACAAGCTAAATGAAATATGATAAAGCCCGCCATGAGCGGGCTTTATCATTATAATTCAAGCGCAAAGCCAGCCCTGATATTACGACCCCTCGCAGAAAAGCCAAGGATCTCGGTATAACTCGTGTTTAAAACGTTCTCGGCGCTCAAAAACACCTTCATCCTTCCAGCCATCAATTCCTGTGATACATACAGATGCACCAGCGAGAATGGTTCCAGATCGGTATCTGTGAAAGTTACAAAATCCGTATCGACCCGCGAGCCTGTATAGGCGTATTGCAGGGCACCGTAAGTGCCTTTGGCCAGGTCCAGGCCAAACTCTGCATGAATTTTGTGCCTGGGGATACGAATGGCGTTATCGCCTTTGCGTTCGGTAAAAGTGTAGTTGGCATCCAGACGGGCCCTGGCAAAGGGACTCCATCCGACCTCAGCCTCCACACCCTGTGCCCTGATGGTTCCGCTCGAATTGCGGTACAGAAATTCTGCACTGTCAAAAAACACATAATTGTCTTCCTTCCTGTTAAAATAGAGGATGCTGGCCCTTAACCTGCTGTCTGTTGCCCATTCCAGTCCGGATTCGATGGTCCTGTTGGTTTCAGGCTCCAATCCGGGATTAGCACCAAAATTTCCAAACAATTGTGTAAGGGAGGGGGTGATATAAGAGGTGGCCAGTGTCCCCATAAGTTTCAGGTATCCTTCATTCAGTCGATAGCTGAATGAAGGGTTAAAATTATATACCCATTTGTTCCCGTATTCCGAATGGGTATTCAGTCGGGTTCCTGCATTTACATTAAAGCCGGATCCAGACATATAAACAAGATTCAGGTAAGGATCAAGGATTGTAAAATCTCTGGGGTTTCCAAATGTTGCCCTGTCTATGATAAAACTAAGCCCAATAAGGCTGTAAAGGGTCTCACTGAAGGTATATTTGTTATAAGCCTCCACCACATGGTTTCTCCCATCAAAGGTACCCGGGAAACTACTTATATTATCAGAGCGGAATTCTGAGTAGGCGGCATTTATATTCACTTCGCCCTTTTCATAACCAGCCGTCAGGGCTACCCCTGCCCGGTTTTGCTCCGAAGTGTATTCATACGGGGCATCCACCAGACCGAAAGCTTCGTCATAGGCCGAACGAAAATGCGACTTATTCCCGAACAGGCCCAGGCGAAGCCTTTCTGAAAACCTGTAACCAATCCTGATACTGGCATTATAGCGTGAAAAGGGATCTTCTTCACCTTCCGTGGTGACCAGGGACGACAGATTGGCTGCAAACGCCTGGGAAATGCCGGCATTATAATCCAGGGCACCCAGGGTTCCCCCCAATCTGGCGCTGTTGCTGAATGCTGCAATGGAATAGTCGCTGTCATCGGCGGCCTGGTTGGTTCCCAGGCTGCTTTCAACAGACAGTCTTAATTTGCGGTCTGTTACTTTTTTAGTTGTTATGTTGATCACCGCAGCGGCAGCATTGGTCCCATAGAGTGTGCTGGAGGCCCCTTTTATAATTTCTATTGATTCCACCGCGTCAAGAGACAGCAGCCGAAGGTCATATTCCTGGGAGGAAGACGAAGGATCAATTACCCTTACGCCATCAATAAGCACCAGTACCTGCCGGCCCCTTCCTCCCCGGGCGTATACCCCGAGTACTTCCCCCGGACGGCCACGGCTCCCCGAAATTTCGATACCGCTTTTGGTGTTAAGTAGTTCCGCCACGGTTTTACCCTGATTCCTGGCAAGTTCCAGGGGACCAATACTGATTACCGTTTTCCCTGAATTTTCGCGCCTGAGTTCGAATCGCGAATCGCTCACTACAACCTCATCCAATTCGTGGAGGGTCATTCTGTCTGTTTTGGCCTCCTGTGCGCTTATGGCGGAAAATGCCAACAAGGATGCACAACAGGCCTTTAATTGGTTGTTCATGTTGTTTGTTGCAACCGGGAATGTATGACGATATCATACGTAAACTTTTGTCCCGAAAGTTTAACATTGATTGTTTGAATGTGGCAGGTCTCCTGACTCGCGTCCGCTTACCAACCTTCCCGCCCTGCCGTAAAAAGTACGGCTCTGGCAGTGGTTTTGAAGAAGTAACCGGCATCTCCCCTTGAAACAGGGAAACAAAGCTTACAGTTGCGGGAACAGTTCCGGATTTTCACCGGATTCCCTTTTAATCCAACCATTCCGGGGAACGGCAGGAACCGCAATTCGCTGCCAAGTTAATCAATTTTAAGCTGTTTCGGGAAAAGATTATTAGTACTACTTTTGAGGGTTGTTAAATCAAAGTCATGTTCAGGTTATGCCTCCTTTTAGTTGTCATTGCTTCCCTCCTTTCCTGTGGCGGGGTCGCCCCTAAGGAGCCCGAAATTTCTGCCCCGGATCCTCAACCTACCGGCGGGGTGCGACACGCGACTGGCCTACATATGGTGAAAGAGGCGAACGGCATTACCGTTATCCATGTAACATCGCCCTGGCCCGACGCGACCAATGGCTTCAGCTACGCCCTGGTTCCAAAGGAGCTCGCCCCTGTGGTTACCCTTGACCGCGACGCCTATGACGCTATTATTACCACCCCGGTAGAACGGGTAGTGGTTACTTCTACCACGCATATCCCGGCTCTTGTATCGCTGGGAATGGTTAATAGCATTGACGGTTTTCCCGGAACGGGATATATCTCCTCCCCCGCCGCACGTGCAAGGGTAAACAATGGGGATATCACCGATATTGGGACTAATGAAGCCATTAACACCGAGATGGTCCTGGAACTGCAACCCGACCTCGTGATTGGTTTTGCAGTGAGTAACAGCAACAAAGCTTATGAGGTGTTGCAGCAATCCGGAATCCCGGTGGTTTATAATGGCGACTGGACCGAAGAATCCCCATTGGGCAAAGCAGAATGGATAAAGTTCTTTGCACCCTTCTTTGGCCTTGAAAAGAGGGCTGATAGCTTATTCTCAGAAATCGAAAGCGATTATCTGGAAGCAAGGGAACTGGCGTCCGCAGCATCAGTAAAACCTGCTGTTCTGAGCGGGGCATTATATAAGGATGTGTGGTACCTTCCCGGGGGCAACAGTTGGGCGGCACGCTTTCTTGAAGATGCCAACGCCAATTACCTGTGGCAGGACAATGATAAGGTAGGCAGTCTTTCGCTGAGCGTTGAGAGTGTCATCGCAAAGGCCGCAGAAGCTGAATACTGGATCTCACCTTCCCAATATACATCTTATGAGGAAATGGGAAATGCCAACAGGCATTACAGCCGCTTTAAGGCATTCCGAAACAAAAAAGTGTACACCTTTGCCAGGACCAGGGGGGAAAGTGGAGGTTATGAGTATTATGAACTGGCCCCAAACCGTCCGGACATGGTATTGAAAGACCTCATCCATATCCTACACCCTGGCTTATTACCGGAACATGAACCTTATTTTTTCAAGCCCCTGGAATAAGTGCACGAAAACAAAGCATACCGCCTCTCTTTTATACTCCTGAGCCTGGGCCTGCTTTTCTGCATGGGGCTCAATCTCAGCCTGGGATCTGTACCCATCCCATTATGGGATACCCTCAATGCCCTAACGGGAGGCCCGGTGGAACATGAATCCTGGCGATAC
The DNA here is from genome assembly GCA_964434565.1 of uncultured Flavobacteriaceae bacterium. GTDB lineage: Bacteria > Bacteroidota > Bacteroidia > Flavobacteriales > Flavobacteriaceae > Zeaxanthinibacter. Next base: position 10,414 of record CAYSVQ010000029.1, read on the forward strand.
ATTGTATGGAATTACCGCCTTCCCAAGGCTATCACAGCCATACTTATCGGTGGCGGGCTTTCGCTGAGCGGGCTATTGATGCAAACGCTCTTCAGGAATCCGCTTGCAGGGCCTTTTGTGCTGGGTATCAGTTCAGGGGCCAGCCTTGGAGCTGCCCTTCTGATAATGGGCTCATCCATGATCCCGGGTTGGTTCGGCGCTCTTTTGATGAATGATATATCGGTAACTATTGCTGCCAGCGCAGGAAGTTTACTGGTGTTGGTAGCCGTGATGGGGGTGGCGGGGAGGATAAAGGACACAATGGCCCTCCTGATAATAGGGCTGATGTTCGGCAGTATTACCGCTGCCGTGGTTACCGTACTTTCCTATTTTACCGATTCGGAACAACTGAGGCAATACATTTTCTGGTCTTATGGGAGCCTTGGGAACCTTTCGTGGCCCCAGCTTGCCTTGTTGGGGAGTATACTGCTGTTGGGGATCACGCTTAGCATACTGGCTATTAAACCCCTTAACGGATTGCTCCTTGGGGAACAATACGCAAGGAGTATGGGAATCCCAATAAACAGGTCGCGGCTTATCATAATTACGGCGACCGGGATTTTAGCGGGCACGGTAACCGCCTTCGCAGGACCGATAGCCTTTGTGGGGCTGGCCGTACCCCATCTTACCCGGCAGATCTTCGACACCACTGACCACAGGGTGCTGCTGCCGGCGGTACTGCTTTACGGAGCCGTTTTGTTGTTACTTTGCGATACCCTGGCACAATTGCCTTCCTCTGCCTATGTACTGCCTATCAATGCAATAACCTCAATAATCGGAGCACCGGTTGTCATCTGGCTTTTGCTCCGAAAACGAAAAATGATATTTTAACCGCATATGGGAATCACAGGGGAGCTATAAAAATGAAAACAAATTCCACATTAGAGGCCAGGGCGCTCAGCGTTGGGTATAAGACCGGAAAACATAAGTTTCCGGTTGCGGGGAATATTGATTTCTCCCTTAACCGGGGCGAACTTTCTGCCATAGTAGGGGTTAACGGAATTGGCAAGTCTACCCTGCTCCGTACCCTGGGAAAAATACAGCCCGCGCTGTCCGGGCAAATCCTTCTTAACGGGAAACCTATTGAAGCAATCAGGGACCGGGAACTGGCTTCGGCAATAAGCATTGTCCTCACAGACCCTATTGCCACCAGGAGCCTTCGGGTAGCAGAACTTATAAGCCTCGGACGACAGCCCTATACCAACTGGCTGGGCACCATTACCGCTGGCGATAAGGGAGCTATAGGCCAGGCAATCGAAACAGTCGGCCTGCAGGAACTGCAGCATAAAAAATGTTACGAGCTCAGCGACGGACAGCTTCAACAGGTGCTTATAGCCCGGGCACTAGCCCAGGACACGGCCCTGATGCTGCTGGATGAGCCCACCACACACCTCGATATTTATCATAAAGTGCAGATCCTTGAACTCCTCCGGCGGATTGCCCATGAAAATGGGAAAACCATCCTGTTCACTACCCATGAAATCGATATGGCCATACAGCTATGCGATCGCATGCTGCTACTCGACAATAAAGAAAACCCTTTCGGAGACCCCTGTAAGTTAATTGAGGAGAAACGGTTTGAGAATTTGTTTCCGCCAGACCTCATAAAATTTGATGCAGAAACCGGTACATTCCGTGTTCATAAGTCGGATCCTGGTATATAAAACTAAGGAAGAACCATTATCTTTATCCTAATAAACACAAAACCTATGGAAGAACTCCTGATTTATGGTGGTATTGGGCTTGGAGGGTTCCTGATAGGATATTTTATAGGGCATTATATTCAAACCCTCAAAACCCGTTCTTATCAGAGCACCCTGCAGGAAAGAGAACATCAGCTGCAACAGAATATCAGTGCCCTGGAAGTAAGGCTGAAAGAGGAAATATTGGTCACGGCTGAACTCCGCCTGCAGAAAGAACAACTGCATATCCAGAATACACGCTTCAGTGCCGACCTGGAAAATATGCAGCTCAGAAATGCCGAACAACAGGAGGAAGTGAATAAACTGCAGGAGAAATTCACCAAGGAGTTTGAGAATTTGGCAAACAAAATACTCGATGAAAAAAGCCTGAAATTTACCGAGCAGAACCACAGGAACATTAAAAACATCCTGACGCCATTACAGGAAAAAATACAATTATTCGAGAAGAAGGTAGAAGAAAGCCAGGAGAAGAATGTGAGCATTCATTCCGCCCTGCGCGAACAACTCCTTAATCTTCAGAACCAGAACCTTAAGATCACCAAGGAAGCCGAAAATCTTACCCGGGCTTTAAAGGGCGACAGTAAATTACAGGGAAACTGGGGTGAATTGGTCCTGGAGCGCGTATTGGAAAAATCCAACCTTGAAAAAGACAGGGAATATACGGTGCAACAGAGTTTTACCAATAAGGACGGTACCAGAGTATTGCCCGATGTGGTCATCCATCTGCCGGATGGCAAAAAGATGATAGTGGACTCCAAAGTTTCACTTACGGATTACGAACGATTTATCAATGCCGAAGAGGAAGAACGCGATTTTCATCTTAAGAATCACATCCGCTCACTGAACAGGCATGTAGATCTGCTTTCCGACAAAAAATATGAAGACCTGTACGATATGGAAAGCCCCGATTTTGTGCTCATGTTCGTCCCTATTGAAACGGCATTTTCCATTGCCATCAACAATGACAGGAATTTGTACGTGAAAGCATTTGAAAAGAATATTGTAATAGTAACCCCATCTACCCTGCTCGCCACGTTGCGAACGATAGACAGTTTATGGGCTAATGAGAAGCAGCGGCGGAATGCAATGGAAATTGCAAGGCAGGCCGGCGCCCTTTACGATAAGTTTGAAGGGTTTATTGTTGATCTCACCAGAGTCGGGAAGAAGATGGACGATGCAAAGGGCGATTACGAGGAGGCGATGAAAAAGCTGCACCAGGGTCAGGGCAATCTGATCTCCAGGGTAGAAAAATTGAAAAAACTAGGGGCAAAGGCTAAAAAGGCTCTGCCACCTGCCAATCTGAGACGCGCTATGGAAAACGACAACGTGGAAGAACCAAAACTGAATTTATGAAAAAAGTAGTAGGTATTGTTGTCGGGGTTGCCGTCCTAATATTGGTCGCCTTTTACACTTTCGTTTATTTTGTAACGTACAGTGAAGGGGTGCGGACGGGCGAGCTCATAAAGTTCAGCCGTAAGGGGGTCATCGCAAAAACCTGGGAAGGAGAGATCAGTCAGGGGATTTCGGGAGCCCAGATATTCGCTTTTTCGGTACTGGACAAGGACGGGGAGGTTATAGAAAAATTGCAGGAATACCAGGGTGAGTATGTAAAACTCCGTTATGTGGAAAGGTACGCTACCTTCTTCTGGCTTGGCGACACCCGTTACTTTGTTGTGGAAGTGGAACAGGATTCTTCACCCCATTTCAGACGTTAGCCTATGAAAAAATTCAAGCCGGCCCGGGAGTCTTCCGTATCAATCACGGAACTCATGCTGCCCTCCCACTCCAATTTCGGCGGGAAGGTTCACGGGGGCCACATCCTGAACCTGATGGACCAGATTGCTTTTGCCTGCGCTTCAAGGCATTCACAGCGGTATTGCGTAACCGCTTCCGTAAATCGGGTGAACTTTTTAAATCCTATTGAAGTTGGAGAACTGGTCACCCTGAAGGCGTCTATAAATTTTACGGGGAAAACATCAATGGTGGTTGGGGTACGGGTTGAATCTGAAAATATCACCTCCGGACAAATTAAACATTGTAATTCTTCATATTTTACAATGGTTGCCAAGGATGATAACGGGAAGAACATGCCCGTCCCGGGCCTGCTGGTAGAAGATGCGAACGGAATACGGCGATTTGCCAGAAGCAAGATCAGAAAGGAACAGGCTTTTGACAGGGATTCCAAATTCGATAAGACAACCTTTAATTATGAAACATACATACACCTGCTGGCCAGCGAAAATATCCGGATAGACCTTAAATAATCTCCCTGGCGGCCTCCCGGTCGAGAAACCAGTATAATTCCCCGGATCGTGGAGAAACCTTACTGGCCGGTAAATTTTTATAATTCCCCTGCTGCTGCAGAATCTCTTTCACCTTTTCAGCCTTAGCTGCCCCTGTAGCGAGGAATGCTATATTGGCAGCATTATTTATTACCTTCCCGCTTATAGTGATTCGTTTCTGCCCTGTTACAGGATGAGTAGCCACCTCACAATAGTTCCTGGAATCCCATAATTTAATTTCATGTGGGAAAATGGATGCCGTGTGGCCATCCTCGCCCAGGCCGAGCATCACAAGGTCAAAACGGGGCAGCCTGTATTTCCTGGGAAGCATTTCGCCCAGCATGGCCGCATAGCGCCCGGCTTCCAGAGCAGGTGGGTCTTCACCTTTAATACGGTGTATATTTTCCGCGGGGATGTCTATCTGCGAAAGCAAGCGTTCCGCACACAACCCGTAATTGCTTTCTTCGTGCACGGGGGGCACACAACGCTCGTCGCCCCAGTAAAGGTGCACCCTTGCCCAGGGGATCCGTTCCCTGTAATGCTCTGCAAGCTCTTCAAATACTACCATAGGCGTACTCCCACCTGAAAGCGCTATATGTACCTCTTCCCCCGACCGTATGAGATCTGAGAAAAACTCTGAAAAGTGCTGTGCCACCTCCAGCCTGGAGGGATATATCTTTATTTCCATAGTACAACGTTTATTGCAGGACGCAGAATCCGGGATCATCGGCCAGGTTGGCGCCGGGGTTTCGCCAGGTATAGTCGCCCCCTAAGATTTCGTCCGCATTTTTAGGGCCCCACACCCCGGCTGAGTACCCATAGATCTTAACGTCTTTTCCGCTTTCCCAGTATTTAAGGATGGGGTCTACAAATTCCCAGGCCGCCTCCACTTCGTCGGCACGGGCATAGAGGGTGGCATCTCCCTGCATGGCATCGAGCAACAGCCGTTCATAGGCCGTCATGATATTGGTTTTGGAAAGGCTGGAATAATAAAAGTCCAGATTTGCCCTTTCTACCTTAAATCCCTGGCCGGGTACTTTCACTCCGAATTTGATAAGCATACCCTCGTCTGGCTGTATCCGGATGATGAGTTGATTGTCTTTATGCCGAATGCCTGATCCTTGGAAAATATGGTGGTGGGGTGATTTAAAATGAACCACTACTTCCGTTACTTTCGTAGGCATCCGCTTGGCGGTGCGAACGTAGAAGGGCACATCCTTCCAGCGCCAGTTGTCTATAAAAAATTTGATGGCAGCATAGGTTTCTGTAGTGGATTCGGGATCTACTCCGTCTTCTTCCCTATATCCTTTCATCCTGGTGCCTCCGGCGTCTGAAGCGAGGTATTGCCCCCTTATGGTATTCTTGAAAAGGGTTTCCTCATCCTTCATGATCCTGAGTGATTTCAGGGCTTTAACCTTTTCATTCCTGATCTCTTCCGCCTGATCTCCAATGGGCGGTTCCATTACCACTAGTGATACTATCTGCAGCAGGTGGTTCTGGAACATATCGCGAAGTGCCCCCGACCGGTCGTAGTATCCCCCCCTTTTCTCAACACCGACGCTTTCGGCATTTGTGATCTCGATGTGGTGAATATAATTCCGATTCCATAAGGGTTCAAAAATGCTGTTTGCAAAGCGGGTAACCAAAAGGTTTTGCACGGTTTCCTTTCCAAGGTAATGATCGATCCTGTATATCTGGGGTTCTTTAAAATACTGGTGGAGCCCGTTATTAAGTGCTTTGGCCGACCCAAGGTTATAACCGAAGGGTTTTTCCACTATCAGCCGCTTCCAGCCTTCACTTTCATCTGCCAGCCCTTTGGCCGAAAGGTTTTTGGCAATAATCTCGTATACATCCGGGGGCGTCGACAGATAAAAGATATAATTACCGGAAGTCCCGTGATCCCGGTTCAATTCATCTATGCGCCCGGCAAGGGCATCATAACCCTCGTCATATGTTTTTCCAAGGTCCTGGTAAAATAGCATTTTGCCAAAGTCCTCAATAAACGATTTTTCCTCCCTGCCCATTTCCTCCGCCAAATGTGGATTTTCCCTGAGGACTTTATTCCGGAACTCCTCGTCGGTCATATCACTGCGGCTTGCACCCAATACTAAAAAATTATCAGGCAGGTGTTTGCCTTTGTAGAGATTGAAAATTGCCGGAATAAGCTTTCTTTCCGTAAGATCGCCTGAGGCGCCGAAAATGACAAGCATCTGATTGGGGATTTTGTTCATAGACGAAATATTTTCAAAATAACCGGATAACCAGCCCGTAAAGTCTGGACGATTCTCCAATAAATGGCTAATTTGGGTTATTTTTGAATTCCAACGAAACTAAGATAAAACTAATTTAAGGGAATATTAATTTTAAGTGTGGTACTTCCCTGGATTTAGAAATTTGTAACCGGCATAAAACAATACGATGCAGCAAAGTTTATACGATTTTGGCCTGGTAGGCCTGGGGGTCATGGGGCGTAATTTTATCCTGAATGTAGCTGATAATGGGTTTACGGCTTTCGGACACGACCTGGACACCGAAAAGGTAAATGCCCTGAAGGAAGAAGGCGGAGATACAGAAAGAGTGAATGCCTCTGTGGATCAGTCAACCTTTGTTAACGCCTTGTCGCGGCCCAGAAAGATCATGTTGCTGGTGCCCGCTGGCAAAGTAGTGGATATTGTGATCGAAGCTCTGTTGCCCTTGCTGGATAAAGGCGATATCATTATTGATGGGGGGAATTCCTTTTTTACGGATACCGACCGCAGGGAAGCATACCTGCAGGAAAAAGGAATCAATTTCTTCGGGGCAGGCGTCTCCGGCGGGGCCAAAGGGGCCCGTAATGGCCCGAGTATCATGCCCGGAGGCTCACGGGATGCCTACAGGGAAGTAAAACCTGTTTTTGAAGCGGTGGCTGCAAAATTTAAAGGAGAGCCATGCGTTGCCTACCTGGGTCCCAAGTCTGCCGGGAATTATGTGAAAATGGTTCACAATGGCATAGAATACGGCCTGATGCAGTTAAGTTCGGAGATTTACGACCTTTTAAAACGGGCTGGCGGCCTTAGCAATAAGGCATTACATGAAGTTTTTACAAAGTGGAACCACGGGAGGTTGCAGTCTTTCCTGGTGGAGATTACCGCTGCCATTTTTAAACAGCCCGACACTTTAGCGGAGGGTGATCTGATAGATAAAATCCTTGATAAGGCAAAACAGAAAGGCACCGGGAAATGGACTTCCCAAAATGCCATGGACCTTGGGATCCCAATCCCGTCTATAGATATTGCCGTGAGCATGCGTGAAATTTCAGCTCTGAAGGCCCAGCGGCTGGCCGCATCAAAAGTATACCTGCGACCGGATACCGCAAGGATGGCAGCCGCCGAACTCGAGCCCCTGGCCGAAACCGCTCTTTATTTTTCCTTTATGATGACTTACGCCCAGGGCATGCACCAGTTAGCTGATGCTTCGCGTGAATACGGATATGATCTGGAACTGGCCACCATTGCCAGAATCTGGAGGGCCGGATGTATCATCCGTGCCGCCCTCCTTGAAGATATCACCTTGGCCTACAAGGAGGAGCCCGCGCTCGAAAATTTCCTTTTATCTCCCCTGTTTATTCCAAAGATCCAGGAATCAGTTGGGGCTGCAAGGACACTGGTAGCGTATGCTGCCACGAACGGGATCCCATTACCGGCGCTCACCAATTCCCTGACCTATTTCGACGCCTACAGTTCTGCCCGCCTCCCACTTAACCTCATCCAGGCACAAAGAGACCATTTCGGCTCGCATACCTATGAACGCACAGACAGGGAAGGGATCTTTCATACGGAATGGGAATAACGAAAAGGGGTGCTAAAAATTAAAGACCCTGCTTAGGTTAAACCCGAAGTAAATATCGCCATTCCCCCAGTCGCCCACGGCATTGCCCAGGAACCCGCTTTCAAAAGTAGGCTGGGCATTGGTGAAGTGCAGTTGGAACACATGCCCTCCTGTTTCAATATCCACTCCTATGGAAAGGGGGTTTACAAACGGCGATCCGTCGGCCCTGTTCAGGTGCCAGCCATAATCCACGTTAATACTCCATCGCTTGGCAAACTTATATCGCCCTCCGATCCCCAGGGCAAACTGTGAATTATCCTGAGGTTCGTAATCAACGTAGCCTTCATAGAAATACGTTGGCATAAGCTGAAGCGACAGGTTTTCCGTAAGCTTGCGGGAAACAAGAAGCTGCTGGGTAAATGAAACCCTGTCTCCAAAATCCACAGGCCGCTGTATCAGGGGCTCCTCAAGGAGGGTATTTATTGCAAGCTGGCTGTAGCCTACCAAAGTAACAGGCAATCCCTGCCGTTGCTGAAAGAAGCGGTATTTTGTTGAAAGATCATAGGTTTTATTGAATGAATTACGGGAAACCGATACATTCAGGCCGTCGGTAATACCGTAGAGAAAATGCAGCCGGGTATTGGCGAAATCCAGGCCGAAAAAGTCGTCAAATCCATTTTTGATGCTGCCGAAACGGTGGGAAACAATAAAGTAGAATTCCCTCTTTGCCAACATCTTTGTTGATTCAAAATTTACAATTTTAAGGCCTTTAAAGGCAGCGTCGGCAATGTTGCTGGTGTCTTGTTTATCTATTTCATCCAGGAGATCATCCTGGGAAACACATAAATAAGGTACCAACAAGGCAATGATGATCCATTTAATTCTTTTCATAGCAGTTGTTTTTAGAATTAATCATAAAGGGAAACAGCGCGGATAGCGCCTCCCACCTTGTTATTGGTTTGTTAAACATACAAATAATATTGAATTCGCAGGATGTTAAAAAGCATGGAAACCTTTGAAAACAAAGTAGTTGTTTAACACAGGCAACCTTTTATGAAATTCTTCATCGTAACAATAGGGAAAGGTGGGCCGTTGCACAAATTTCAAGCTTGCCCTTGCAAAATCCGCAAGGATCCGGCCGGACGAAAAAACCGGTTCTCTGCATTTTCCCGTAAGGAGACACAAAAAAACAGCTATGAAAAAATTAAACAACCTGATCATGCTGGGCTTGCTTATCTTCGCGGTAGGCTGCTCCGGCGGCGACAACAATGAAGGCGTAATGAACCCACCAAACAACAACCCGGACGATAGCAACAACGATCCCGTACCAGGCTCGGTAACCTATCAGGACGATATACGCATTATCGTTCAGAGCAACTGCACCTCTTGCCATTCCAATCCGCCTACTCAGGAAGCCCCCATGTCTTTGACCACGTTAGACGAGGTACGTAACGCGGTAAATACCAGGGGCTTGCTTAGCCGTATCAACAGCAGTTCTGCGCCCATGCCACCCACCGGGCGCCTGCCGCAGGCTACCCGCCAACTTTTCGAAGATTGGGTAGATTTAGGATTTCCGGAATGAAGCAATTTTTAACCATCATCCTGCTGATCGCCGCCTGTGGCCAGATAAGGGCTCAAAGCCGTTACCGGACCACGGCAGGAGAAATCCGCTTTAATGCTTCTACACCCCTTGAAGATATAGATGCCGTAAATAATAAGGTGAATGCCATAATAAATGCGGAATCCGGTGATTTTGCCGTGGTTTTGCTTGTGAAAGATTTCAGGTTCAGGAGAAAACTTATGCAGGAGCATTTTAATGAGAACTTCATGGAGTCTGCCGACTATCCAAAGGCCTATTTCAGGGGTAAAATCCTGAATTTTCACGGAAGCCCCCTAAGCTCAGGGCCAATAGAATTAAGGGTTGAGGGGGAGCTTAGAATCCATGGTGTGAGCCGGCGCGTTGCAATGGGGGCCACCCTAAACCAAAGCGGGGATATAATTGGGATGACTTCGGAATTCATCGTGCATCCCGAGGATTACAAGATTGAAGTACCCAGGATCCTCTTCAACAAAATAGCCGAAGAGGTAAAAGTTTCCGTAAACCTGGAAATGGCCGCCGCGGCAGCTCCGGAATGACAAACTACTTGCTCAGATACATCTTACGCCTGGTGTAGAGGTTATAGAACTCGTCGTCCTTTAAGCTATCTATGAAAAGAATGCTTTCTCCGGTACTTTTCATTTCAGGCCCGAGGTTCTTGTTCACATTGGGAAATTTATTAAACGAAAATACCGGCTGCTTGATGGCGAAACCTTCGAGCACCGGATTAAATGTAAAATCCTTGATCTTCTTCTCGCCCAGCATTACCTTGGTGGCATAATTCACATAGGGTTCCCCGTAAGCTTTGGCAATAAAAGGTACAGTTCGTGAGGCGCGCGGGTTGGCTTCAATAATAAAGACCATATCGTCTTTAATGGCAAACTGAATATTGATCAGGCCCACCGTATTCAATGCAAGGGCGATCTTCCTCGTATGGTCTTTAATCTGTTGCATCACGAACTCCCCAAGGTTGAAGGGTGGTAGGGTGGCATTGGAATCGCCGGAATGGATGCCGCAAGGTTCTATGTGCTCCATGATCCCTATGATATAAACATCATCCCCGTCGCAAATGGCATCCGCTTCAGCTTCAATAGCCCCATCCAGGTAATGGTCGAGCAGCAGTTTATTGTTAGGGATCTTGCGCAGCAGGTCTACCACATGCGATTCCAGTTCCTCCTTGTTGATCACGATTTTCATGCCCTGCCCTCCCAGCACATAAGAGGGACGTACAAGCAGCGGAAAATTAAGCTTATCGGCAAGTTCAAGAGCCTCATCGGCATTCTCGGCAACCCCGAACTCCGGGTAAGGGATGTCATTTTCCTGCAACAGCCGGGAAAAGCTTCCCCGGTCTTCTGCCAGGTCGAGGGATTTAAAGCTGGTGCCCATAATTTTTATCCCGTATTTATCCAGCTTTTCAGCTAATTTAAGGGCGGTCTGCCCCCCAAGTTGTACGATCACTCCCACCGGGTTCTCGTGCCGGATAATATCATAGATGTGTTCCCAGAATACCGGTTCGAAATACAGCTTGTCTGCGGTGTCAAAATCGGTTGATACGGTTTCCGGGTTACAGTTGATCATAATAGTTTCGTACCCGCATTCTGCTGCGGCCAGAACCCCGTGCACACAGCAGTAGTCGAATTCTATCCCCTGCCCTATCCTGTTGGGCCCGGATCCAAGGACCACAATTTTTTTCCTGTCGCTAACGAGGCTGTCGTTGGCCACATAGCGTTCACCTCCCGGCAAGGCAATTTCCTCTTCGAAGGTGCTGTAATAATAAGGCGTCATAGCCTTAAATTCCGCTGCACAGGTGTCTACCAGCTTATACACCCTGTTGACACCCTGGTTGATGCGCTTCTTATGGACTTCACTTTCATAGCATTGCAGCATATGTGCAATCTGCCGGTCGGCGAAGCCTTTTTGTTTGGCTTCGAGCAGCAGGTCTTTTGGAAGGCTTTCAATGGTATATTTCGAAATTTCCTTTTCCAGGTAATGCAGTTCCTCGTATTGCCTGAGGAACCACATGTCTATTTTTGTAAGATCGTGAATCCGGCTCAGGGGAATGCCCAACTGAATGGCGTCATAAATAACGAAAACCCGGTCCCAACTGGGAACCTGCAGTTTATGGATGATCTTATCGTAGTCCGTGTACCCCTTGCCATCGGCCCCGAGGCCATTCCTTTTAATTTCAAGCGACTGGGTGGCTTTGTGAAGCGCCTCCTGAAAGGAACGGCCGATGCCCATTACCTCGCCTACAGATTTCATCTGTAGCCCGAGGGTCCTGTCTGATCCTTCGAACTTATCAAAATTCCAGCGCGGGATTTTAACGATGACATAATCGAGAGTAGGCTCAAAAAGAGCCGATGTAGACTTCGTTATCTGGTTCTCAAGCTCATCGAGTGTATAACCTATGGCAAGTTTGGTAGCGATCTTTGCTATGGGATATCCTGTTGCTTTGGATGCAAGGGCCGAAGATCGGGATACCCTTGGATTAATTTCAATGGCAATGATATCTTCCTTTTCATCTGGGCTTACTGCAAACTGAACATTGCAGCCACCGGAGAAATCACCGATACTGCGCATCATTTTAATGGCCATATCCCGCATTCGCTGGAAAGTGGTGTCGGCCAGAGTCATAGCAGGAGCCACTGTAATGGAATCACCTGTATGTATCCCCATAGGGTCCATGTTCTCGATGGTACAGATAATCACCACATTGTTATTCCTGTCGCGCAGCAGTTCCAGTTCGTACTCTTTCCAGCCCATCAGGGCTTTATCGATCATCACTTCATGAATAGGAGATACTTCGAGGCCCACACTCAGCAACTCGTCAAAATCTTCCTGCCTGTGAACAATGGATGCTCCTGCCCCCCCAAGGGTGTAGGAAGCACGGATTACAAGCGGGAATCCGAATTCCTGGGCTATTTCCTTTCCTTCGAGGAAAGAGGTAGCTGAGGCCTGTGGCGGCATCCCCACCCCTATCTTCAGCATCAGTTCCCTGAAGCGTTCCCGGTTCTCTGTAATGTTGATCGCATCGATATCTACTCCGATTATCTTCACATCAAAATCGTCCCAAATGCCTTTCTCACCGGCTTCAATACATAGGTTCAGCGCCGTTTGTCCGCCCATAGTGGGCAACACCGCATCGATCTCCGGATGTTGTTTAAGGATCTTCACCAGGGATTTGGTGTTCAGCGGCCAGAGATACACATGATCGGCCATGGTAGGATCCGTCATTATGGTAGCCGGATTGCTGTTGATAAGAACTGTCGTTATCCCATCTTCCCGCAGCGATCTCAGGGCCTGGGAACCGGCGTAGTCAAATTCACAGGCCTGGCCGATAATAATGGGGCCGGAACCTATAATCAATACGCAATTAAGATCTTTTCTTTTAGGCATTTCTCACTTGGTAATTTTACTGTTGCTGTTTAATGAGCAAAAAAAAGGTGTTACTTGAAGAAAGTAACACCTGATTCTATAAATGTTCAAACATTATTTTTTATGTCGTGTCTCTGAGGATACGGTTAATTTCTTTCTTCCCTTGGCCCTTCTGGCAGCCAGCACTTTCCTCCCATTGACTGTTGCCATGCGCTCTCTGAAACCATGTTTGTTTCTTCTCTTCCTCTTGGAGGGTTGATATGTTCTTTTCATGCCGGAATGTTTTTCTGCTGCCTGAAAATGCCAGGCTTAATGCCTCGCAAAATCTGGGCGCAAATATACAAAGAGTTTTTTCTTTGACAAATGGAAATAAAAATTATTTAGAATAGTTTTTATTACTTTTGCGCCAACATTCAAGACGATTGATCCGGATCATGTTTCGATATATTCCATTCCTTTATTTAACACTGTTTTTGTGCCCTGTTTTCGGCCAAACCACCCTGCAATACAATCTCAGGGAGGGAGAGGTATTTATAATTAAACAGGAAGCCGTACAGCAGATCACCCAGGAAATGAACGGCGATATACACGAGATCACTAACAGCATAGACGGGGTGCTGGAATTCAGGGTACTGGCGGTGAGGGGCGATTCCTACGAAATCGCTGTTACCTTCAGGGACCTCCGGCTATACATGTATTCGAGCAGTGAAGGGGAATTACTGGACGTTAATGCTTCTGATACCGAAGAAGGAGACGTGCAGACCCGTATCTTTAACAGCATGCTCAATGTCCCCATACGGATCGTCCTAGACCGTAGCGGGGATGTCCTCAGCGTTAGTGGGGGCGACAGCCTGGTATCGAGGATGGCAGATGCCAGCGGGGTGGAAGATATTTTCACCCTGGAACTCATGAAGGAATCGCTGGAGCGCGATTTCGGGACCGAAGCGCTCTCCAACAGCTATGAACAAATGACATTTATTTACCCAAATAGCAAAATCCGCGTTGGTGAAAGCTGGGAAAATGAGTACAAGGGCAAGATTTCCTCCAGCAACCACTGGACGCTGGATTCATTAAAAAGCGGACATGCAACTATACACGGGAATGCCACTGTGGTCATGGACCTGCAGGAAGGTGGTGCGAGTATGTCCCTGAAAGGCCGGAGAAAAACCGAACTATCAGCCGATATGGCTTCAGGATTCCTCCTTGCTATGAAGGTAGAAAGCTTCTCAGAAGGGTTTTCGGCCATCCCCGATATGGGGGTCGAAACCATTCCCACCACCATCAATTCAACAATAACCTATAAACGCATTTAGTAAACCCATGTTCAATAAAAACATAAAAATAGTACTGGCAGCTCTTGTAATAGGCTATGCCATTTATCAATTCATTGAAGGGTTTATAGGCAACGGTGTTTTTCTTATCCTTTTCTCCCTAATCTTTATTTTTCTGTATTTCAGAAATGAACTTATCCTGCTGGCCTTTCTCCGGATGCGGAAACAGGACCTGGAAGGCACGGATAAATGGCTTTCCAAAATCCGGAACCCGGCCACAGCCCTTACCAGGAAGCAGCAGGGGTATTATAATTACCTTTATGGTATAATCTATTCGCAGAAAAACCTCACCCAGGCCGAAAAGTTTTTTAAAAAGGCCCTGGAACTGGGGTTGAATATGGATTATGATGTGGCAATGGCAAAGTTAAGCCTGGCGGGGATCGCCATGCAGAAAAGACGCAAACGGGAAGCATCAGTCCTGTTAAAGGAAGCGAGGAAACTGGACAAAAACAACATGCTTACTGAACAGATCCGTATGATGCAGCAACAGATGAAGAAAATCTGATCAGAGCAACGGAGCCCACAACCGGTTAAAGGATTCTTTCAGTTTCCTCACTAGTCCGCGTTCCAGCCAGCGCTCTCTTTCCACTTCGTCGCACTCCTTCAGGTCATCAAGGAACATGGCTTTCATATCACCGGCTATCCCATAATCGTACAACAGCGCATTGATTTCAAAATTAAGTGAGAAGCTCCTGTAATCAAGGTTCGCCGTACCAATACTTACAAACATGTCATCCATAACCATCGTCTTGGAATGAATAAACCCTTTCGTGTATCTGTAGATCCGCACTTTGGAAATGATTAGCTGTTCGATGTAGGAATCGGTGGCATACTGGGCAGCCCATGAATCGGATTCATAGGGGATAATGATCCTTACATCCACCCCGCTACGCCCGGCAGTGCAAAGAGCGGTGAGAATAGCATCATTTGGGATCAGGTAGGGGGTGTTAATGTATATGTAGTCCCTTGCCGAATTGATGGCGGTAAAAATTGCCTCCATAATGTTCGGCCAATCGGTATCGGGGCCGCTGGCGGCGATTTGTACAGCCACTGTATTTGGGCCGGTAATGTTAGATTTAGGGAAATGGCTGTCAAGCAGTTCGAATTTGTTTTCGGCCACAAAATCCCAACTCAACAGGAAGGAAGCCTGCAGGGAACCTACGGCCTCCCCCTCGATCCTGAGATGTGTGTCGCGCCAGTAACGCTCGGCGTTACCCCGGCTGTTATCGTACTTTTCATTCAGGTTGATCCCGCCCACATAACCGATATGCCCGTCTATTACCACTATTTTCCTGTGGTCCCTGTAATTGAATTTACTGGTAAACCTGGGATATAATACCGGCATGAAGGCGTAATGCATAACCCCACACTGATTAAGGCGTTCTTTGGTTTTGGATAATATGCTGCTTCCTACATCGTCATAGATCAGTCGGACTTCGACCTCTTCACTTGCCTTTTCACACAGGATATCAAAAATCTCACCTATACAAGGATCGTCATTTATAGCAAAATATTCAAGGTGAATGTGTTTGGAGGCTGTCCGGAGATCTTCCTTTAATCGTTTAAATTTTTCATCACCGTTGTTCAGGATCTGCGTCCTGTTATCAAAGGTAAGCACGGCCTTTTCGTTTTCCCTGAGCAGGCGGTATATTTTATACATGCCATCTCCGTATTTCTCCCTGAAATCCTTTCGTTCCTGCCTGTCCATATGGAACCTCGCGCGCCAGTCGCGCAGTTTCTGGTCGTCATGGAAATACTTTTTGGAAAAAATCTTGTCCTTCCTGTAATCCTGCCCGAAGAAGTAATACACCAACAACCCAAGGAATGGCAGGGTAGCCAGAGCAAATAAATAGGAAAGGGTTTTAACGGGGTTATTGTTCTTTAATACAATCAGGATGGAAAAAATAATGACAAGCGCATAATTAAGCGCCAGCAGCAGCTTCCAGGTGTTATCCTGAATGAAGTCGAGCATTACCTGGATGTCATGTAATAACCTTTATTAGGGATTTCAATGGTGTATTCCTTACCAGAGTTATTGTTCAGGTGCGCTTCCCGTAGCCAGGGGTTGTGCCTTTTCAGAATCTTGTAATTGATTTCGTATTCCTTTGCGAAATCAGCGAAATCGGTAACAGGCGCCTTAACTTCCACGGTGAAGGTGGGCACTGCGGTATACATTTCGTTTTTATCTACCTCAAAACCAAAGCGCTCCGGGTGGGTTAAGATTTCTTTAATTGCCAGCAGGCGGAAAACATAGCGGCCGGTTTCCTCACCTAAAAGCAGGTCGTAATAGGTTTGGGCCTTCTGTATGTTCATGAATTTGGTAATGGAACCCGGCCCGGCGTTATATGCTGCAGCCGCCAGGGTCCAGCTTCCGTAATGGTCCTTATATCGCTGGAGGTATTTACAGGCTACTTCGGTAGATTTCTGAAGGTGGTAGCGCTCATCCACATTATCGTTAACCTCGAGTCCGTATTCCCGTCCGGTTTCTTTCATTATCTGCCAGAAACCGGTAGCTCCGGCATGGGATACCACATTTTGCAGCCCGCTTTCGGCCACAGCCAGATATTTGAAATCTTCGGGGATGCCATATTTGGCAAGGATGGGTTCTATTACCGGGAAATACTTGTTCGCCCGCTTGATAAGAAGTACCGCATTAGACTGCCAATAAGTATTTACAAGGAATTCCCTGTCTATCCGCTCCATGATCTCCGGGTCGTCCTGGGGTACCAGTTCCCCTGCAAAGTTAAGGTCTTCCGGGATGTCTATCGCAGTAATAATATATTCCTTGGCAACGTTCTTCTTTATATCATTTTCAGGTGCATCCACCTTGTCAGCCAAAACGGTTACCTCGTCCTGCTGCACTGCAAAAACCAGGGTACTTATTAAAAAGACAACACCCAGCCACATTAGTATATTTTTAAAAATTCCCATAATTTCCGTTTTTATCAAAGGTATTAAATAGAACTCCGATCTTCCAAAATAATTGCAGGCAATCGTTCATTAAACCATTTATACCTGTGAATGATCATGGCGTGAGTGCCATTTGTTACCAGAATACAATCTTTTATATTCTGTATTGGAAAGACAGAATCCTTGTCGCCATGTATATGTACAAGATGCGGCAGAGGTTCTTCCGGCACCCATTTAACCATCTGGTCTATGCACCAGTCAATGTAAGATTTATCCCTGACACAAAGGAATTTCTCATATAGCTCGAGCCGTTTCCCCAGATTATCTCCAAAGGCATACTTACTCAAAAGTTCCAAATTATTAACCAGGCCTGTTGGCAGAAGTTTGTGAATTTTAGTATAACGGGCAAAAAGCATGCGTTTTGGCAGTTCCGTGCTCTGCTTTACGCTGGAGATAATGATGACTTTTCTTGTTCTGAGCTGTGCTGCCATTTCCTGTACAAGCAGGCCCCCGAAAGAAACCCCGATCAAAACCGGATTGGGATGTTTCACCAACTTGCACATCTCGGTGGCATATTCTCTGAGGGTCATCCCCTTTTCCGGGATAAACCATTCAAGCATGACCATTTCAAAGATATCCCCGGGGAGGCTGATGTCTCTGAAAATCGAGGACCCTGCTGCCATGCCCGGCATAAAGTAAACTGGAATTTTCTCCGAACCGGATGGGGCCAAACTCTTGATTTTAATAGGAAATTAGCATTTTTTTAGTTACTTTTGTACTGTAAAGGAAAAATTACCCCCATTTATTTTTACTATTTACCATTCACTTGGGCCACTTTTAATTACGATGCTATATTAATCGTAATTTTTTTATCCGAAATCGTATTTAAAATTCCAATATATGAGTGAAATATCAGTGAAGGACAATAGTTTCCTGCGACAATTTGAAACCAGGGTAAACGGGCATCTGGCCAAAATTGAGTATTCTTCCCAGGAGCGAAAAGTGTTTTTAACCAAACTGGTAATCCCTGAAGAGATTACCGCCAATGGATTTAAAGAAGAATTTATCAAGTCTGTTCTACATCATATTCAGGAGCAAAATTTGAGAGTAGTGCCCACGAGCCCGCAAATAGCAGGGTTTCTGAGAAAAAACAGGCAATACAAGGAAATGCTGCCAGTAGGCATCCGAATCTGACCGCCTCCTCCTCCGGGAGGTTTTTTATTTCATCAGACTGCTAAGGCTTTCCGTTCCGGATATTTAAACCGGACAATCCCATCAACATCAATCGAGGTTAATTCCACCTGCTGCAGAGTATTTACAAGATGAGGGTTCCAGGGGGCTTTCACTTTTACATAATTTTCTGTGAACCCCTGTATATAACCGTCCTTATTGCCATCTTCGAAGAGTACAACGCGTTTGGAGCCGAGCTGACTTTCATAAAAGGCTCTCCTCTTCTTAACCGATAATGCACGCAGCATTTTACTGCGCTTGCTCCGGACTTTTGCCGGAACCACTTGTGTCATTTCTGCTGCCAGGGTGTTGTCTCGCTCCGAATACGTAAAAACATGCAGATAAGCGATTTCCAGATTATTCAGGAAGTGGTAGGTTTCCAGGAAATGTTCATCAGTTTCCCCCGGGAAGCCCACTATAACGTCGGCCCCGATACAGGCATCCGGCATACATGCCCTGATTTTTTCAACTCTTTCCTTATAGAGTTCGCTGCGGTACCTGCGCCGCATCATGCTCAGGACCTCATTACTTCCGCTTTGCAGGGGGATGTGAAAATGGGGAACAAAAGACCTGCTTGCCGCGACAAATTCAATGGTCTCATTGCGGAGCAGGTTCGGTTCTATAGATGAAATCCTGAACCGGTGTATGCCCCCTACCCTGTCTAATGCTTCCACAAGGTCCTGAAAAGTGTGCAGGTGTTTCTTATTGCCAAATTCGCCTTTCCCGTAATCGCCTATGTTAACCCCGGTTAGTACAATCTCCCTGATATCGCGGGAGGCGATTTCCTCCGCGTTCAGCAGGAGGTTTTCCAGGGAATCGCTTCTTGAAATACCCCTGGCTAGGGGAATAGTACAATAGGTGCACTTGTAGTCGCAGCCATCCTGCACCTTCAGAAAGGCCCGGGTACGGTCGCCCAGGGCATAGCTCCCCACATAGGAATCCGCCGCGCTGATCTCGCAGGAGTGTACCTCCCCGAAGTCGTTCTTGCTCAGGTCGTTAATATAATCTGTTAATTTAAACTTCTCCGTGGCGCCCAATACCAGGTCTACCCCGTTTACCGCCGCGAGTTCCCTGGGTTTCAACTGGGCATAACAACCTATGGCCGCAATAAAAGCTTTGGAGTTGGTTTTCAGAGCCTGCCTTACAACCGTCTTGAATTTCCGGTCAGCATTCTCGGTTACCGAACAGGTATTGATTACATATATATCTGCCTCTTCATCAAAAGGCACACGCCGGAATCCTTCTCCCGTAAAACTCCGCGCGATGGTTGAAGTCTCTGAAAAATTAAGTTTACACCCCAGGGTGTAGAAGGCTACTTTCTTGCTCACTGGCCGTGTGCTTTAAATGTTGGGGTTGCAAATATACGACACTCTGCCCGAAAGCGGCCGGCCAGGGTGACCGTTATTTTGTATGCCCCCAAGATACTTTAATTGGCTAATAGTTCCTCCAGCGGGCGGTAATATCAAAAACATGTTGCAGGATATCGGCATCATCCCGTGTGAATTCCACATGCCTCCTTGCCATCATCACCTTTGCCGTATCAAAGGCCTTTACAGGCTGATAGGTACTGAACCCCGAAGCCCCGCCCCAGCTGAAGCTCGGGATAAAATTCCTCGGGAATCCGGGAACATAAATATTTGTATTGACCCCGATAACGGTACCCGTATTGAACATGGTATTAATGGCCGTTTTGCTGTGGTCGCCCATCATAAGGCCGCAGAACTGCAGCCCGGTATGCTCAAAGCTTTCTGTGGCGTAGTTCCAGAGGCGAACTTTGGCATAGTTGTTCTTCAGGTTGGAATTATTGGAGTCGGCGCCTATATTGCACCATTCCCCCAGTACGGAATTGCCGAGGTATCCGTCGTGTCCTTTACTGGTATAACCAAAGATCACAGAATTGTTGATCTCCCCGCAAACCTTCGAATAAGGTCCTACTGTAGTGGGCCCATATATTTTTGCCCCCATTTTTACCACGGCATATTCCCCCAGGGCAAAGCCACCGCGGATGAGGTTGCCTTCCCAGACCTCGGCATTCTTCCCGATATAAATGGGGCCTTCGGCGGCATTAAGGAGGCTGTACTCCACCCTGGCGCCTTCCTCCAAAAAGATATCGCCCTCATTTATCAACTGGTTAGTTGGCGAAATGGGTGCACTTTTTCTGCCCCGGGTAAGTAGTTCGAAATCGCGCTTTAAGGCCTCCCCGTTATCTGAGAATATGTCCCAGGTGTTTTTCAGACGAAATACCTCTCCCAGGTATTCCACGGGTTTGTAGTTGGTTACTTCCACAACCTCCGGGATCACAGCCGTGGCAACGGCTACAGGCTCCCCTTCATAAACAAGCACCTCCTGTTCCTTTAAATTCTGAATGCTGTTCAGAAGCCCGGTATCGGGCAGGAAGGCGCCGTTTATAAGGATGTTGGCTGATGAAGTTTTAAGCGGAAATTTCTTAGCCAGATAGGGTTCAGTAAGTGTGGAAGTGGTAGTTCCGAGATATTTTTCCCATTTCTCCCTGATAGTGAGGATCCCGATCCGGATGTCGGCCACAGGCCTGGTAAACGTAAAAGGCAATAAGGAGCGCCTCGTGTTTCCGTCGAAAAGGATGTAATTCATAAGCCGGATTTTTGATAAAATTAAAAAAATAACGCCCCCGATAACAAAACCGGAGGCGCATCTTTATATGGCTTGGAAGGGCGACCTATTTTTCGCCTTTGGCATCCTTGCTTTTGGCCGGGGCCTCTTCCTGCTTGAATTTTTTATACTTATTCTTAAACTTGTCTATACGGCCAGCGGTATCAACCAATTTAGACTTCCCGGTATAGTACGGGTGTGAGGTCCGGGAGATCTCCAGTTTTATGAGGGGATACGATACCCCTTCCACGTCAATTGTCTCCTTGGTATCGGCGGTGGACTTTGTAATAAAGACATCGTCATTAGACATGTCTTTAAACGCTACCAGCCTGTAATTCTCGGGGTGTATACCTTTTCTCATCGCTTTAAAAACTTTAATCCTTCAGATTTTCAGGCCGCAAATTTAACGTATTTTCCGGGAATGCACAATTTTTTAAACAAAAATGCAAATTAAAAATTTGTAACTTTCGGTGTAACAAAATGAGGGATTACATACTAATAATTAATCAACCAAAATAAACCTTTATGGAAGAAAACCAACCAAAAACCGGGAAATTTTCATTGAACTACGGCCTTATCCTGGGGCTGATCAGCGTAGCCTTCGGGATTATGCTGTATACTATGGACGCCCACACTTCGCGCGACACTACCACGCAGGTTATCGGTATTGTAATTATGATCGGGGTGACATTTTGGGGCATTTACAGTTTCAGAAAAGCGAACAACGGCTATCTCAGCCTGAGTGAAGCCTTGAAAATTGGTGCCGGGATCGCCCTGGTATCCGGCATAATTGCAGTAATTTATACCGCCTTGATGGCCAATGTAATCGATCCTGAATTCACCACTAAAGTCGCGGAAATACAGAAGGCCGCTGACGAATCGGCCGGGACACTGTCGACCGAACAAATTCAGCAGCGCTATGACGGCACTATAAACTATTTTTGGATATCGTATCCAGTAATCCTGATTGTCAATATTATCATTGGCCTGGCGATAGGCCTTGTAGGGGGGCTAATTTTCAAAAAACAGAGGCCCGCCTCTTAAGCACTAAAGTTGTACTTTTGGGTGGAAATCCTTAGTACACTATGAATCTATCCGTAGTAATTCCTTTGCTCAACGAAGAAGAATCGCTGAAGGAACTTCATGATTGGATTGTATCCGTGATGCAATCCAATCATTTTTTATACGAAATCATCTTTATTGATGACGGCAGTACAGATGCTTCCTGGAGCATCATCCAGTCGCTGTCTGAAAGGAACCCCCATGTAAAAGGCATACGGTTCCTAAAGAATTTTGGTAAATCACAGGCCCTGCACGCCGGTTTCAAAGAAGCCCGTGGGATGGTGGTTGTTACCATGGATGCGGACTTGCAGGATAACCCTGAAGAAATCCCGGAAATGTACCGGCTTATTATCGAGCAAGAATACGACCTGGTTTCCGGCTGGAAAAAAAAGAGGTTCGATTCGATTTTCGGGAAGAACCTGCCTTCCAAACTTTTCAACTGGGCTGCAAGGCGCACTTCCGGAGTGCGGTTGCACGACTTTAACTGCGGGCTCAAAGCCTTCCGCAAAGAGGTTGTGAAAACCATAGAAGTTTCAGGAGAAATGCACCGGTATATCCCGGTATTGGTAAAAAATGCCGGCTTTCAGAAAATCGGTGAGATCGTCGTACGCCACCAGGCCAGGAAATATGGGAAAACTAAATTTGGGATGGAACGCTTTATCAATGGTTTCCTCGACCTGATCACCATCTGGTTCGTATCAAAATTCGGCAAACGCCCCATGCACCTATTCGGGGCTCTCGGGGTGCTTATGTTTATTATCGGGCTGGGGTTCGCGCTTTACCTCGGGATAGACAAGTTGTTTATTCATCCCTTTGGGCGGCTAATCACGCAAAGACCGCAGTTCTACGTGGCACTCACTGCAATGATCATCGGAACCCAGTTTTTCCTGGCCGGCTTCCTCGGGGAGATTGTCCTTAGGGAACGAAAAAGCGAAATTCATTACAAGATCAGGCACACGGTGAACCTTATGGGCTCCAAGAGAGCCAGTGAAACCGTATAGGCGAGGGCAGCCTGCAAAGTGCCACGTTAGGCCCTGTGTATTCCCTTAATTAATAAATCTGATGTACTTTTAAAGCAAATAATTGCAATAGTTATAGTTATGGATTCCATTATCAGTACCGCGAAGAGCTGGCTTACAGACTTTTTTGATCCAATGATGAGAAAGGAAATTGAGCAGCTTTTGAAAAATGACCCGGAGGAGCTAAAAGAACGGTTTTATAAAGACCTGGAATTTGGTACAGGAGGGATGCGCGGGATAGTGGGGGTAGGCACCAACCGGATCAATAAATATACCCTTGGCAGAAGTACCCAGGGGCTGAGCAATTACCTGAAAAAAAGCTATCCGAAAGAATCCCTTAAAGTTGTTATAGCCTATGATTGCCGCCATAATAGCGATACCCTTGCCAGAACGGTAGCAGAAGTATTCTCCGCCAACGGGATCAGGGTGTATCTGTTCTCCGAACTGCGTAGCACCCCGGAGCTATCATTTGCTGTCCGCCACCTCAACTGCCACGCCGGAATTGTACTCACAGCTTCGCACAACCCCCCGGAATATAATGGATACAAAGTTTATTGGACAGACGGCGGCCAGATAGTTCCCCCTCAGGACAAGGCGATCATAGACGAAATCAGCAGCCTGAAATATGAGGATACGAACTTTAATACCCGGGAGTCACTGATAGAACTGATAGACCGTGAAGTAGATGATGCGTTTATAAGGGCCGCCGTTAAAAATGGTGATTTTGATGCTCCCGGGAAAGACGAATTTAAAATCGTATTTACTTCCCTTCATGGCACCTCCATCACCGTTGTACCCGAAGCTTTGAAAATTGCCGGATTTTCACAGGTTAGCATCATAGAAGAACAGGCAAAGCCCGACGGGGATTTCCCGACGGTAAAGTCCCCCAACCCCGAGGAACCGGAGGCCCTGGCCATGGCCCTGGAGCTGGCGGAAGAGACGGGGGCAGATATGGTTATAGGAACCGACCCGGATGGCGACCGACTCGGTATTGCCGTACGGAATAATGAGGGGAAACCGGAGCTGCTTAACGGTAACCAGACCATGGTGTTGATGACGCGCTACCTGTTGGAAAAAAAGAAGGAAAAAGGCATGAAAGGCAATGAATATATTGCCACTACCATTGTTTCCACTCCCATGATGGATGCCCTGGCCAAAGCCTACGGGGTGGAATGCAAAATGGCGCTCACGGGTTTTAAATGGATTGCCAAAATGATAAAAGACCATCCCGACCAGGAATTTGTAGGTGGAGGGGAGGAAAGTTACGGCTATATGGTAGGTGAATTTGTGCGAGACAAGGACGCTGTTACCGCTACCCTGCTGGCCTGTAATATAGGGGCTTCGGCCAAAGCCAGGGGTAGCTCCTTTTACCAGGACCTCATCGATTGCTATGTGGAATACGGACTCTATAAGGAAAGACTTATTTCCCTAACCAAGAAAGGTATGAGCGGCGCGGAGGAAATCCGGCAAATAATGGTAGATTTTCGGGAAAAGCCGATTGCTTCAATCGATGGATCCCCGGTCATCTGGATAGATGATTACCAGTTGTCTGAAGCCAGGAACCTGAAAACTGGGGAAAGAAAGCGTCTTGATTTCCCAAAATCGAACGTGTTGATTTACAAAGCTCAGGACGGTACCCGAATGGCTGCACGGCCCAGCGGCACAGAACCAAAAATCAAATTCTACTTCAGCGTGAACGCCCCCCTG
>CAYSVQ010000030.1:0-6231 GCA_964434565.1 uncultured Flavobacteriaceae bacterium
ATCAGCTTGTTTACCATATCAGGGGTAGTGTTGCTGTGCCCTACGACCAACACGGTCTTACCAAGATTGTCTGCAACAAACTGATCGATATTCAGCTCTTCAGGGTCATAAACCTTTACTGTAATATCTTGTTTTACCGAAGAAGGTGCGGCAGTCATTTGGGTCCGTTCAAAATCAGTGGTATAAATTTCATCCAGGGCCACTTCGTTAAGGATTTCGGCCCAGTGCATTGCCCTGCCCAGCCCATCCTGGTTTAATTCAGGATCTATGTCTTCCGGGTTCGTCCGGTCTTTTTCAGCATGCCTTATCAGATAAAAAGTGGTGATAACGGATTCATCACCGCCGGTTCGTTGTAATTGGTCTTCCTTGCATCCCCAGCTAAAAAGAATAAGGACAGTTAAGATTATGGGCAATATGGCTCTCATAACAAATAGTTTGTCTTATTTTTGGCATCCGGCATTTTTATCCGAATCCGGTTAAAAATAGTAATTAAATTGATTGTTTTACCTGTTATGTTAAAACGGCGGTACTTCTTGATGCTCATGCTTTTTCCTATCCTGTCTCTTGCCCAGGATGCGGAGCTCCCACCCGATTTCAGGCAACATAACCTCACAGAGTTCAATTCGAGCCTTCTGAACCCTATATTTTCGCTCGACAGGAGCGAAGCACGGTCCGTGGCGTTATGGACCCGCTGGCAATGGCAAACTATCGATGGCGACCCTACTACCTTACTTTTTAACTATACCCACAGGTTTAATGTAAATTCTGCAGGGGGGCTTGGTTTTTTCCAGCATAATACAGGCCTTTTCCTCAACACCGGGGCGCTTTTTAATTTTGCATATAATTTCGACCTGGGCGGGGGAGCGGCCATTGCGGCAGGGATTAACACGTTTGCATATCAACGCAAACCTGCCGATGAAATATTCCAGCCCAATCCGGATATCCCATTACCACAGTTCGAAGTATCGAACGAATTTATTTTGCAGTTCGCCCCCAGCCTTCGCTTCCGGTATAACCAATTCAGCCTGGGAGTGGTGGGCGAAAACCTACTGGATTATAACATAACCGGCAACGAGGAGGGAACCGGGGCATCGGATAATATTTATTTCATTCATATGAACTATCGTTTTCCTGTATTTATATTCGGATCTTCAACAGAATCGTATATCCTACCCACCCTGTATTTAAAGACGCTGCCTGGTCTGGATGATCAGATTGGTATTACCGGCCTGTTTTCCACTCCAAAATTCTGGGGTCAGCTGGGGTATAACAGTTTTTACGGTGCTTCCGTGGGCGCTGGGGGCCATTTTTTCAGGGACTTCTCGATTGGCGCCCTGATGGAATTCGGATCAGAAAACACTTTACGGGGTAATGGTACCAGTATAGAATTCGTTACCGCGTATAATTTCGGGGAGGGCGATACAAGGCGGCGAGTCATTGGGTTCGATGTGGATGAAGAAGAAGAACTTGTGGCTCTACCCCCGGTAGAACAGCAAAAAGATTCAGTGGTTTCGGAAGAGGAAGAGGCAGTAGCTCTTGCTGCACGGGAAGAGGCCCAAGCCCAGGCGGAGAAGCAACGTGATTCCATTGCGGCTGTCAGGAAACAACAAGCTGTTGCCACCAGGGAGCAGAAGGAAGAAAACCAGCGTGCTCAAAGAAGAAGGGAGCGAGATTCCCTGGCTGCTGTGGCACAGGAGCGCCAGGTCCGCGAGCAACGACTAATGGATTCCATTGCGGCCGTGCGGCGGGAAGATGCGCTCGCGGCAGCAAGAAAACTACAGGAAGAAAGGAAAATTGATTCCCTTGCACGGGTAGCCAAAGAACTGGAGGCAACAGCGCAACTGGCCGCAGCAGAAGAGGAGGTTGTACCCGAACCGGGGGAAAAATATGAGGAAACCACAACAGTAGACGGCCTGACCCCTGGTTATTACCTGATAGCGAATGTTTTTGGCACAAAAAAATATTTCGACGGGTTTATGAAAACGCTCGGAGACAGGGGCCTGGAACCTAAATCCTTCTATAGAAGCGCTAATAAGTATAATTATGTATATCTGCGACGGTATGATAATATTGAGGAAGCCAGGGCAGCGCGGAATAGCAAGTATAATGGTCGGTATACGGATAATCTCTGGATCTTCAGGATTACAGCAAACTAAAGAGCCCGGAAAGATGGGGGTATTTAAGCAGTAAAGGGTTTATTTCTTTATTTCCCTGTTGATCAATACTTCCAGGTAAGCCACGGTATTGATAAGATACTTCCGGTCCCTGGAGAGGGTAGCCATAGCGACTGCACCCTGCAGCATTGTATAGAGCTGCTTGGCAAATTGCAGGGGTGTAACCGGTAGGCGAATTTCGTTTGCCTTCATGCCATTTTCCAGCACCAGGGCGATTTTCCCTTCTATTATTGCAACTGTTTCGCGTACTGCGGCAGCCAGCTGTTTATTGTTGTGTTCTGCATCAACCCCGGTATTGAGTACCGGGCAACCTCCCATTTCTGTAATAAAATCATCGTAATGCCTGTAAAACCGGGTGAGGGCAAAGACTTTGTCGAGTGCACTTCCGGGTTGACCTAAGGTTTCATCGATGGCTGCCAGCAATTTTGTGCGGTTATATTCAAAGGCAGAGAGCGCAAGGGCTTCCTTATTCTCAAAATTGCCGTAGAGCGCTCCCTTGGTCAGCCCGGTGGCATCGGTAAGGTCGCTCATGCTGGTGCCTACATAGCCATGTTTATTAAAGATAGGGGCAACCGTTTCAATTATATATCTGGTGGTTCTTTCGGCTTTGGTTGACATGGCGGCTATTTTGTACGAAGATAAAAAAACTATATACTGTATGGTATGCTAACAAAAAAAAATCCCCGCAGTACAAGTTGCAGGGGATTAATATGTAAAAAATGACTATTTATTTAACCAGTTCCGACTGGTTTCTGAAAACCAGGCCGTCGTCAAAGGAATCAATCAGGATAATACTTTCTGCTGAAACCTGACCGCCAAGAAGTTCCTTCGATAGCTTGTTCAGCACCTCCTTCTGGATAACCCGTTTGATTGGGCGTGCTCCGTACTGAGGGTCGTATCCCTTTGCAGAAAGGTAGGCAACAGCCTCCTCGGTAGCATCTATGGTGATATGCTGTTTTGCCACCAGTTTTTGTAGTTGGTCCAACTGTAACCTTACAATTGCGGTGATATCTTCCTTGGCCAGGGGAGTAAACATGATGATGTCGTCTATCCTGTTGAGGAACTCCGGACGGATGGTCTTACGTAATAATCCAAGGACTTCCACCCTCGCGGCTTCCGTAGCACTGAAAATATCCTTGTTGTCTTCAAATTTTTCCTGAATTATATGACTTCCCATATTGCTGGTCATAATGATGATACAATTCTTAAAATCAGCTACCCGTCCTTTATTGTCGGTTAGCCTGCCTTCGTCAAGTACCTGCAAAAGGATATTGAAAGTATCCGGATGCGCTTTTTCTATTTCGTCGAGCAGGATTACCGAATATGGCCTTCGCCTGACCGCTTCCGTTAACTGTCCGCCCTCATCATAGCCAACATACCCGGGAGGGGCACCCACCAGTCGGCTTACGGCGTGCCGTTCCTGATACTCACTCATATCGATCCTCGTCATGGCATTATCGTCGTCAAAGAGGTAAGCCGCCAGGGTTTTAGCCAGTTCTGTCTTTCCGACCCCCGTCGGTCCGAGGAAAAGGAAGGAGCCTATGGGGCGTTTACTATCCTGCAATCCTGCCCGGCTGCGCCTTATAGCATCTGAAACCGCCTGGATGGCTTCTTCCTGTCCAACTACTCTCTTATGCAATACATCTTCCAGTTTCAACAGTTTTTCACGTTCGCTCTGCAACATCTTGGTTACAGGGATGCCGGTCCATTTAGCCACTACCTCGGCAATATCTTCATTTGTTACCTCCTCCTTAATAAGTGTACCCGCCTGCTGCTGCTGCCCTAATTCCTGTTGCAGGGTTTCCAGTTTTTCCTGAGCTTCCTTGATTTTGCCATAGCGTAATTCGGCTACTTTACCGTAGTCCCCATTACGTTCGGCCCGTTCAGCTTCGATTTTATAATTCTCTATATCCTGTTTGGTCTTCTGTATATTGTCGACCACGGATTTTTCACTTTCCCATTTTGCAAAAATCTCATTGCGGTCCTCTTTCAGATTTGCAAGATCTACGTTAAGGGCTTTAAGTTTTGCATGATCGTCTTCCCGTTTAATGGCTTCGATCTCGATTTCCAGTTGCATGATTCTCCTGTCCAGAACATCAAGTTCTTCAGGTTTGGAATTGATCTCCATCCTTAATTTGGAGGCTGCCTCATCCATAAGGTCAATCGCCTTATCGGGCAGAAATCTGTTGGTAATATAGCGCTGGGATAGTTCTACGGCTGCAATTACCGCTTCGTCCTTGATCCTTACCTTATGGTGTGCTTCGTATTTTTCTTTAATGCCCCTGAGAATCGAAATGGCACTTTCGGTATCGGGTTCGTCAACAGTAACCTTCTGGAAGCGTCGCTCCAGGGCCTTGTCCTTTTCAAAATATTTTTGGTATTCATCAAGGGTGGTTGCCCCGATGGCGCGTAATTCACCCCTCGCAAGTGCAGGCTTAAGGATATTGGCCGCGTCCATGGCACCTTGTCCTCCTCCTGCTCCCACAAGAGTATGTATTTCGTCGATGAACAGCACAATGTTGCCGTTGGAAGAGGTTACTTCCTTGATCACCGCTTTTAGCCTTTCTTCAAATTCCCCTTTGTATTTCGCTCCCGCTATGAGCGCGCCCATATCGAGGGAAAAAACTACCTTGTCCTTAAGGTTTTCGGGAACATCGCCCTGAACGATCCTGTGTGCAAGCCCTTCGGCTATTGCCGTTTTACCGGTTCCGGGTTCCCCTACCAGCATGGGGTTGTTCTTCGTCCGTCTGGAAAGTATCTGCAGTATCCGCCTGATCTCTTCATCGCGACCGATTACAGGGTCGAGCTTTCCACTATCGGCGAGCTCGTTCAGGTTCCTGGCATATTTGTTAAGGGCATTATAGGTTTCCTCTGCACTCTGCGAAGTTACGCGTCCGCCTTTGCGTAATTCCTCAATGGCCGCCTGCAGGTCTTTTTCGGTTACCCCCTGGTCTTTGAGGATCCGGGCAATCTTGCTTTTTGACTTAAATATTGCCAGCAGCAAATGTTCTACGGATACATATTCGTCCTTCATATCCCTGGCAATAATGCCGGCTTCATTTAGTGTCTTTCCGGCCTCCCTGGAAAAGACCTGTTCCCCACCGGTAACCTTGGGCAAACTTTGAAGTTCCTTATCAACCACCTGGGTTACCATGGAGGCATTTACATTCAGTTTCTTAAGCAGGAAAGGCATAACATTTTCATCGACCTCAGTTATAGCCTTGAAAAGATGTTCGTTTTCCACCTGCTGATGCGTCATTGCCTGCGCAAGTTGCTGCGCCTGCTGAATGGCTTCCTGAGATTTTATCGTAAAGTTGTTAATGTTCATGGTTTCTTCGCTTTAAGTCCATATTGTTACACCTTTATGGTATATGTCAACAATCCTACCAACCGGATAAGAAAGACAAAATGGCTGGAGGGTAAGCGAAATAAACGACATTTCGGCAGATGTAAGGTTTAAGGTAAGTACCGACCTATTTAAGAGTTAATACTTTGTCTTATGGGATTATTCAGTAATTTGTTCGGAAATAACAATGCAGAAGGGGAAGCCAAAAAGGCTGTTATCCCATGGATACCTTTTACAAACAGTGATCAACTGGAGCAAATCAGGCTAGGGTCTGCACACAAGCCACAATTTATCTACAAGCATTCCACCAGCTGCGGTATCAGTTGTATGGTATTGCGGGTATTGGAAGGTACACTTGGTGCTTCCGAACCTGCAGCTGATTTCTTCTTTCTCGACCTGCACCGCTATCGGGAATTATCCAGGGCGGTGGCCGCTGAGTTCCGGATTCCCCATGAATCTCCCCAATTATTGATTGTTAAAGACGGGCACGTACGTATGGCTGCTTCGCACGGGGCTATTGCAGAAATTAATTTTAAGGAGTATATGTAAAAAGATTCAGCCGCCGCTTTGCGTTTTAGGAATACCACCTGTGTTCGAACCGGGTATTAAGGGAGCCCTGGTGAATAAGCAGCCCCATTGGAAGTCTTTCTCTTTGTATTTCGTACCCTACCGGCCCGACAGGTCTTCCTGACGGGCTTCGGGGAAATTCGT
>CAYSVQ010000031.1:0-42378 GCA_964434565.1 uncultured Flavobacteriaceae bacterium
AGATGTTTCAACCTGTCGCTCAGATCAACCGCTTAAGCGAGCTGCATGACACGCTTCAGCCTTTCAGATTTTCTAGTACGAGCAAACATACCAGGTACTTCAATGTTACGCTCTAGCGATAAGAATGGTTGCAAGTAAAAAAATTGAAAACAGGTCTGCCTGGATTGCTCCAAGCAAATACCCGGCCAGGGAGGAGAACACCACGCTAAGGGCAAGCCGCGCTTTGGTTATCTCTTTAAAATCGGCAAAAACCAATGACCAACTCATGCTTTTTGCCGCTCCTATTGCAGTCTTCATCCGGGATTTTTAAGAGTGCAAAGATACGACCCAGCCTTTTTTTTTGCAACGAATTAAACTGCTTTGTGTTATCTTTAATCACGGCCCTTATTTCCTGTTAACAATTCCATGAAAAATCTCCTCACTCTATTAGCGGCTATCGTTTTTTCTCCTTTCCTGCTCAATGCACAGGCAGAGGAAGTAATAATTAAAGTGGATTCTATTTCCCCGGATGTTTACATGCTTACCGGACAGGGGGGGAATATCGGGATATATGTTGGGGAGACCTATGTATTTATGATCGACGATCAGTTTGAGCGTATCAGCAGCGAAAACAAGGCAGCCATAAAAACCATTACAGACAAGCCGATCGCTTTCCTGTTCAATACCCACATGCACGGGGATCATTCCGGGGGCAATGCCAGTTTTAATGCGGAGGCTACTACCCTTGTATCGCATGTTAATGCACGTAAACGCATAGACGAGCAAAACCTGTTACTGCTTAACGAGCAAAAAATAGATACTGCCTACTATGAAAAAATGTTGCCGGAAGTAACCTTTTCTGAGGATATAACCTTTCATGACGGCGACGAGACAATTATGGCCTTCCATGTGCACAATGCCCATACCGATGGGGATGCCGAAATCTACTTCCTGAAGAACAACGTGATCCATATGGGCGATACGTATTTTGCCGGACGGTACCCATATATCGATGTCAATAGCGGAGGCAGTATAGACGGATTTATAGAAGCACAAAAAAAGGTTCTTATGCTCATCACCGATGAAACCAGAATTATCCCCGGTCACGGGGGTCCATCGAATAAAGCGGCTTTACAGGAATACCTCACTATGCTGCAGAATATCCGCGACAAGGTCATGGGCGCCATCCGGCAAGGTAAAACCCTGGAGGAGGTTAAAGCCATGTCCGGGCTAACGGCTGACTATGACGAAGTACATGGCAATGGCTTTATTAACCCGGAACGACTTAGGGAAATCTTCTATACCAGCCTTACCAACCCTCCAAAATGACCGTAAAACGGTGGGCATAACTGTTACTCCCTGAAACGCTATTGTAATTTAAAACTGATTGGGATACTGAACGGCACCCGCACAGCTTGTCCCCTTTGTTTGCCTGGGGTCATTACCGGTAGCAGGGATATCAGGCGTTGGGCTTCCGCCTCAAGACCCGGGGAAGGGCCTTTCAGTTGAATATCCGAAATAGTCCCGTCTGCCTGTATCCTGAACGTTACATAAACCTTGCCCTCTATGCGTAATTCCTGTTCCGCGCGCGGATATCGTACATGTTTCCTGATATGTTCGTTCACCTTGTTCTGAAAACATGCCTGCCGTTCCGATTTGTCTACCGCCTCGCAACCCGGAAATACAGGAGCTTCTTCAATTGCCCAAAATGGGATTTCCTCAGGAACAGGTTGTTTGGCATAGCTTATAATCCCCGGATTCAAAGTTTCCCCCGGTTCATCAATAATGGGCTGGATCAGGCCTTCGGCAGGCTTTGCTTCGGGAATGTCGGGTTCGTGTATGAAGAGGGTGCTTTTAGAAGGGGCCGCCTTTTCCCCAGGGGCCTCCTCAATTGTAACCGGAGGCAGGTCGGCATAGAAAAGCTCCAATGGTTCCGGGGCTTCCCTAAATTCACTTTGTGGTGCCCTGTACATCCTGAAAGAAGCTTCCAGGGCAAGATAAACCAAAAACAATGCGAGGATTAAGCCCAGCTGAAAACGGAGGAATCCCCTTTTAGCCAGGTTAACTTTTTCTTTTCCTGCCTTTCGGCCGGAGCTTACCGGATTTTTAATAGTGTTTTTCATAATAGCGATTGTATCTAAATGTTACTATTATGTTAAAACACAAGAAACGTACCAAAGAAAAAACCCGGCTATCGCCGGGTTTCTTATATGTTTTTCCTGAAATTCAGGTATTCCCTACTGTAATTTAAATGTAATAGGGATGCTGAACGGCACCCTAACAGCTTGTCCCCTTTGTTTTCCCGGGGTCATTTTGGGAAGTCTTTCAATGATCCTCAGTGCCTCGGCTTCAAGATTCTTATCCGGGCCGCGGTATTTTATGTTTCCTATACTTCCATCTTTCTGAATGGTAAACATTACATTGACCCTTCCCTGTATACCCATTTCCTGGGCAATTTCCGGATAACGGAAATTCTTTCGGATATGCGCCTGCATCATTTCGTTGAAGCATGCCCTTTTATCTTTGGCGCCTTCACAACCTGGAAAAATTGGCACATCCTCAATTACGGCAAAGGGAACATCTATATCTTCGTCAACTTCTTCCACCATTACGTCGTCAACTTCTATAACTTCTTCATCCTGGCTTGTTTCGGTAGATTCGATGATGGTTTCTTCCACTTCCGCTTCATCCTCAACCACCTCAATTACTTCAGGAGCTGCCGGCGGTGGAGGCGGGGGAGGAGTTTTTATCTGTTCCGTCATAG
This sequence comes from uncultured Flavobacteriaceae bacterium, assembly GCA_964434565.1. Classification (GTDB taxonomy): domain Bacteria; phylum Bacteroidota; class Bacteroidia; order Flavobacteriales; family Flavobacteriaceae; genus Zeaxanthinibacter. Next base: position 2,744 of record CAYSVQ010000031.1, read on the forward strand.
GAACTTCCTCATCCAATTGGTCTTCAACATTCAAAGAAATGTCGTATTTATTGGCCTCATCGTAGGATTTCCATTCAAGGGCGCCATAGACCAATGCCATGACTACCGCCAAACCGATAACGAAGTACAGGCTACTGTTTCTTCTTAAATCAGCTTTTGGATTCTTTTTCGGTTCCATAGGTTCTTTTTTATGCTTTGCTAATTTAACTATTTTCTTGCTTAAAATGCAATTAATTTTTCCATTTTAACTGCCAGTTCCCGGAAAACAAAAACTTAACAGCCACCACTCCTGTGAGGGCTCCCAGCATATTGGCAAACACATCGCTTAATTCGCCGCTCCGCCAGCTGGTAAACACATCTTGAATTACTTCAATAATTATACCATAACTAAATAGAAAAATTACCACCAGGATCAGTGTCCGGGAGAAGGTTATTTTTCCACGGCTGCGTTCCCCAAGGAAAAAACATCCCAGAACAGCAGCGACCAGGTGGAACGCGAAATGTGCGGCTTTATCCATATAAGGAAGGTAGAAGCCAATGTCGTGCTCATCCTTAATTTCCATTAAGCTGAGCAGGGTTATCAGTACCATCCAGCTTATGAAAATAGAAGAGTATTTGAAGCGGTCAGGCACCTACCAATTCCTTATATGCCTCCGCAGATAGCAGGGAGCTAATTTCAGAGCTATCGCCTATCTTCATTTTAATCATCCAGCCTTCCCCGTAAGGATCTGAATTTACCTTTTCGGGTTCGGCCTCCAGGGCTTCATTTACCTCAACGATAGTCCCGCTGAGTGGCAGGAAAAGGTCTGAAACGGTTTTTACAGCCTCCACGGTCCCGAATACTTCTTCCCTGTTCAGGGTTTCATCCAGGGTTTCTACTTCAACATAAACGATATCACCCAGTTCGCCCTGGGCAAAATCAGTGATCCCGATTACGGCGGTATCCCCTTCTATCCTTACCCATTCGTGGTCTTTGGTGTATTTTAATTCCGAAGGTATCTTCATTTTACATTTTTTAGAGATGCCAGCAAATGTAACTGTTTCCTCCAAGGATTTCAAAAGCGCGGGCGACATATTCCCTGCGTGCCAAGGGCATTAGCTGCCCTTTCCGGCAGGCATGGGGTATTTGCATAATTATGCCCTGCTAATTCCCGAAATTATAGCGGAGGGTAAAGCCGGTGTTGATGGTGGTCTGAGGGAAGGCGGTAGACACTGCGAATTTGGAAAAGCTGTGATCGTAGAAGAAAAGAGCGTTCAGGCTTTTGCTCAGGGCATAATCTGCTGTGAATTTCAAAGACAGGAGGTTCTGGCCGGAAGTGATCTGGTTGTTGTTTATTTCCAGGTTCCTTATAATGGTAATATTGTCTCTAAGGGTAACATCAGCTTTAAGGTTCAGGTCGCCTTTGAGTCGTTGTTTTTCTCCACCTATGTTGGTGGTAAACTGGACATCCTTAAACCGGTAACCAAGTCCAACAGTATATTCTTTCCCGTTTATCTCTGTAAGCAGGTTGTTATCGAAACTAAGAGAAAGAGCCCTGTCTGACCTCATCTCGGCAAGCACGCTCAACGAACTCTTCATTTCAAAATCAACCCTGATAAGCGGGTTGAACTGGTCGGTCAGTGTCACGTTATTGATGATCTGTTCCGGCAGAAAATCGCCGTTCTCAGGATCTATCGGGGGTTGGTTGCTGGTAACCAGCTGGTAGCGTTCCAGGTTGGTCTGATAGGAATTAATACTATAAGCGGCCCTGTATCCGTGGCTGAGCGAGAAACGTACAAATTTCTTTTTAAACCATTGGTTCTGCATCAGGCCGGTATACTTTATGTTCCAGTTAGGGATGGGAATATCCCTGAAGGCATCGAGGTTAACCCTATTGACATCCTGCCCGGAATAAGCGGCGAAGAATGCAGGTAACAGCACTTCCTGATGGGTCTTTCCGTATCGCACCGGAAAACCGTCTTCATCCACCCCGAGGTCTGGTTGCGCCCTGTCGGCAACAAGTCGGTTGGCTACGGTGATCCTGTTTTCCTTAAAAGTCTCAAAATGAGAGGAAAACTCCTCGTCGCTCTGGCTGAACACCGTCCCTATCATCATGGTAGAGATACTGAAATTCCCGTAAGTATTCGGCGTTTGTACCTGGTATGGTTCCTCACTGCTTAAGTCAATCTTATAATTCTCCTGATAACTGTCTGAAACCTGGCGGTCGGCCACCAGGTCAATGGTGAGGTCCCTCAGGGGTTGGGCTGTGGCGGTAATGTTCAGCTGTTTGTTGGTACGCCGGATAAACTGTTCATTGAACTCCGGGAAGGTGGTGAGCCAGCCGTTCCGTGCCGCTTCAAACCTGACATCTGCCTGGCTGCCAAAAACAAAACCAAGGCTGGGCCTGGTTGTTCCAATAAAACCTATCGATTGCGTATATCCGGGCAACACCTGGCCATTGTTTTCGCTGTAATTTACGTTCAGCCGTTTTACCATGGTTATGACGTCTACGGCCGTATTGAACAGGCCACTGGTCTTCCTGGGAATAGCCTGCCCACCGGCGGTAGCCGGATTTCCGGCCTTATCCCTCCTCACCGGGGCAGGCGCACTGCCCTTGGTGCCGCGTTTTGTAAGGCCTATCAAATCATAGAACCGCTGCATACTCAGGGCCGCCGTAAGGTTGTGGGTATTGGCATTCTGAATGGTGTTGATATCCTGGCCGGTCACTTCGCGAATGGCATCACCCCCGCGCTGCCAGTCGAAATTACTGGTATATGTATACTGTGCGTTAATAAAATCAAGGGCGGGGATCTTACTGAATGGCAACTCGTAATTCAGCTGCATTTGCTGGGCATGGCGGTTAGGCTCCCCTATATCAAAAAAACCATCCCAGATGGTAAGGTCCTGGTCGATCAGGGAAGTGGGGTCCCCTTCGTCAGTAAAGTAATTGCGTACAATGTTATTGTTCGAGGCCGTAAGGTTAAGCCGCAGGCTGCGTGTAAGGCTGTAGTTGAGGGCATATTGCCAGTTAAAGAGATAATTGCGCTGCTGCAGCAATGGCAGTTCCAGGCTTTCGACCCCAGGCTCAAGGACGTCGCGAAACCGCTGCTGGCTGAATTGGCGGTTAATATTAGATTGTACAGATAGACTTGCCGGCAGCAGGTTAAGATTTAGATCTTTGAGCCATTGCCAATACCTGCCGTTAAACAGGGAATCCTTTTTTGCAAACGGCTCTAGCGGAAGAGGCTTGAAGTTGTGGTTGTAAACAAAGCCGGATTGAACTTTCTGGTCGCGCAGGCGCGCCACTTCGAAATCGCGATGGTTTGTTTCGTTATATGAATGATTAAAGGTGAAATTTTCTATATCGAAAAAATTGGCTTCGGCTTCCTCTCCCCTGTTTTTCCTTACCCCTATAAAATTAATACTGGTGCGTTTGGTATAATCTTCGGCCTGTTCCCTGATGGCATCGGCTTCTTCGGCGGTGGCGGAGGTTGCGATCCGGTCTTCCAGCTTGAGGTCGTCATAGACAGGATCGAATTCCGGGGTAATCAGTTGTTCGGAAACCCCATAATTAAAAGGGATCTGCAGGTTCCATTTTTTTGGAAGCAATTGCCCCAACTCCACATTGGTAACCACATCATAGGCAATTGCATCTTCCCTCGCCCTTTCGTTAGGCATCTGGTCCAGCGCCCCGAAGCCGGAAGTACTTTTGTTCCCGGTAGCCGAGACATTTGCGAAGTCGGCCATATTGGCGTCGATCCCTGCAACTGCCGCCCAGCCGCCATTATTGTCGAGTCCGGCAAGCCGCAATTCATTAAACCAAACCTCTCCCCTTGCCGGGACATTGTCTATGTTCTTTACCCCTACCATCATGCTGCGGATGCTACCAAGGGAAGGGTTTCCCCTTAGCCCTATCCTTAATCGGCCGGGTACCCTTGGCGCAAATTCATCCACTGGGACTACTTCGCCGTCTATTACCTCGTAAAAATTGATCTCACTAAGAGACTGGTTGGCTATGCCCAGCGATTTCACTTTGTTAAGGTCGGCCAGGTCAATGTTCAGTTCATTGATTTCAGGCCAGATTTCCGTTGCAGCCCTGGAACTGAAAGGCGTAAACTGCAAAGGAATTTCGATCTGGTAGAAATTTTCAGAAAAGTCGGTCCCGATGCGAAGGAAGCCCACCAGGGGTGTTTCGTCGTTGAGGTAATCCGAATCGAGGATCTCTTCGGCATGGAGGAACATTTTGATGCGCTTATATTGCCGCACATCAATATTTACATTCTTAAAGACTCCGCGGGAATCCTGCGGCTCAAGGTTCTCGACCACAAATGAGAGAGACTGTTCATTCTGGCGGATGATGGTGTTGTTATTGTTCAACTGTTCCCTTATCACCCCGGGGGGCAGTACATACGGAATAGGGATTCTGGAATTGTTTTCCTCAATATTAACCGTATTCACATCGACTACAGTACCGTCATCCGCCGGATTATCGCCATTGGTTTGTAGGGTTCGGGTATAATTCCTCCAGTCGCCCCTTACCAGATCCAGGGTAGCAAACCGCAGTACCACGTCATCAGTAAAACCCGTAAGGTACATGCGCATAAAACTGATAGACCTGAAGTCGGTAATTCCGCCAATGGCATCAGTAAAATCGCTTAAGGGAATCTTGTACTGTATCCATCGTCTGTTCAGCTGGGCACCGTTGGGCAGGTTAGGGGTGAGCCCTTCCTTAATATCCGTTACATATTGGTCATTGATAGTGGTATTTGGGCCGATGGGGATGCGGTATTCGTAATAGCTGTTGATGGTATTCATCGTTAGGTCCCTGTCTATATCCTCCACATCGGGCAGGGTTGTGGAACCCCGGTTGGTATTGTTAACCTCCACAGGGGAATTTCCCTGAGGGTTGTTGAAGTTGTAATAACGTTCAAGGATATTTCCCTGTCGGTTCAGATAATATTGGTAGTTGTCCAGTGCAGGGTCTTCAACCGGGCCGTTGTAGCCATGGGCAAGCTCCCCTGCATCATCCAGGCCGTCAAAACCAACATCCTGCAGATTCCTGTTGGTTTCATTGGCGTCGAAGGCATAAACCAGAGACTGGGTAGCCGGCACCTCACCCCAGGGGGTAGCAGTTACCAGGTCGTTGCTGTTTACCCCTGGAAGCCCGTTTTCGTATTGTTTACGACCATCCATAAGGATATCCTCCGAAATGTTCCCGAGGTTGAATACCAATTCTCCCGGACCGGTTGCTATTCCGTCCACATAGGGGTCCATCACCCAGAACTGAACAAATTCCACATTCGACTGCTCAAAGTTGGTGCTGCTTAAGGACCGCATTATCCCTGCCCATTTCTCATCCGGCTGTTCCGAAATAAAATCCGGGTTGGCGTTATAGGGACCCTTATCATTGGGGTAATATACAAGGTCCAGCGTATTCTGCACAGTGGTCTGACCCTGGGCAATATCTATCTGTGGAAAGACCTCATCTACGAACACCCTCCTGGTCTGGTTGGTAGACATATCGTTGTCTGTAATCCCTGCGGGTCGCTGGTTGGTATAGAAGATGGGATCGATGGTGTACCAGGCGATTTTGGCCCTTTCGTATCCTGTTTGCAATCCCTGTTCACCTCCATCCAGGAATTCCTGGGGGACACTGGCCAGCGACCATCCCAGGGAGGAACGAATATCAATTAGGGCCTGGGCTCCTTCAAAGTCATCCAGATATGTAGTGGTTTCTCCCATAAAATCAGCATTCTTCGGCGAATTGGGCTTTAAAAATGCGACCTCACCCCTAACCGAGACATTGGAGGGGACATCCGTATCTATATTGGGTAACATATTGGCCACCCGGGTAAGAAAGGGTACTTCGGTGGAAAAATTCCCGTTAAGGCCGAAGATCGTGTTGTTTACAGGCTCTACCCCGAAATTGGATTTCTGAGTAAGCGGCCTTTCGTTGAGGTTCAGCAGGGTTGCACCCAGCAGGAAGTTCTTGTTAAACTGGTGCTCGACATTGATACCGGTAAATCTACGGGTCTGCTGCCCGAATACGGCATTGTTTTCCACAGAAATGTTTATGGGTGTATTGGATGCTTCCAGGCTGGGGTCGAGGAGCTGAACCGTTCCTGCCTGGTAGTTCACCGTATAGTCTATCCCTTCCTGTAGTTGCCTGCCTCCGGCGGTAACCCTTACAGAGCCTCTGGGCACATTGAAAGCTCCTATGGGGATACCGCTGCTCCCCAATGATTTATAACGTCCCTTCAACCTGAAACGGTTCTTTTCAGCGTCCTGCAGGGATGCCGCCTTGGTTTTGGTGTACATATTCCGGAACACATACTTCTGTTGGTTCTCGTTGTAGCCCTGGTCTTCTTCAACATCGTATGTTCCGCCTCCGAGCAGGTTAAAGAGATATTCCCCAAAGGGTTCCACCTTGGTGAAGATGATCTGCCCACCCTGTGGATCCACTGTTATCCCCGGCACAAAATCAAAAAAACCATCGCCTCTTGGCTGTACGTCGTTATATGCATTGAGCCTGTCGAGGTTAAAGACATCAAGAAGGATGCGGTCTTCCAGCGGAATGGGAGTTGTTGGCCATCCGGCATTGGGGTTTACCGGGGTGATATAATTCCTGGGGGTAGGATCCGAATAAAGGATATTGAACCTGAAGTCTTCCTCGCTTAACTGGAAGGCGCCCGTAGAATAGATATTTTTCATCATCAGGTCCCATATGGGGTCCGTGACGTTGGTGATATTGCTTTTCAGCAGTTTTATAATCAGGGTATTGTTATTGATTTCAGGGTTCTCAATACCCGGCGATATAGTTGTTGCGTCAAGGCCCCCGTTAGCGAATTCACCAACCTGGAAAACCTCCCCGTTATACGTATACTGGAAAGCCACTCCCAGGACCTCATCATTGCTAAGGCGCTGGTTTAGCGATATGTACCCCAACTGAGAACTAAACTGGTAATCCCTGCCCTGCTCCAGTTTCCTTGCATTCTCGAGAATGGCGTAATCAAATCCCTGGTTACTCTGGTAGCCGGTTGCGAAGGAAAACCCGTTGTCTACGGAGGCGATATCCCGGATGTCCGGGGTCAGCGCCCCCTGCCCAGAAGTTATGAGGGCTGGATCATAGTCGTTGGCATTGTTTCTTGGAAGGGTGGGGTTGGAGGCCAGGATATTAAAAAAGCCTGCTGGCTCTCCATTGGCCACGCCAATCCGGGTCTGGTTTTTCTGGGTTTCGCCCAGATCCTGGAGAGCTACGATATTCCGAACGTTCAGTGTTTGCTGGTTCCTGTTGGTAACCCAAACTTCCAGCCGGGTAATCTGCACCTGACTGCGGATATAGGGGTAATTTTCAAGCGCCTGGTTGTACTGGTCCCTGAAGAACTGCGATAGGAAAAAGTGCTTGTCTTCATCATAATCCAGGGCCGTTAGTTCAAATTCATTCAGGGTTCCCCCTCCCTGGGCCACCACCGTATTATTCTGTGATCGCTGTTCGGAAAAAACAGCCGTAACCGAAGTTTTTCCGAACTGCAACTGGGTCTTCACCCCAAAAAGGCTCTGGGCGCCGGTGATCAGCGAACTGTTCAGCGGCATGTTTACGTTTCCCACTTCGATTTTCCTGATGATATCGTCTTCCGTGGGTGTGTAATCGAGTTTTACAAGGTTCTGGAAATCGAAGGTTGCCTCAGTATCGTAATTAGCGGTAACCTGAAGGCGCTCGCCTATCTTGCCGAGCAGGCTGAGGCTTATCCGCTGGTCAAAATCGAAAGAGAGGTTGGTTCGGTTCCTGGGAGAAAGTGCTGGGTTATCGTTTTTTTGCCAGATAACCCCGAGGTCCATGGCCACGGATCCCTGCGGGATAACCTCTATGGTATTTCCCCCGAAAACCGATTCAAAGAAATTGCTGTTTATATAAAAATTCGGCAACAGGTTCCTTCGGGCTTCTTCGCTCCCCTCTTTCTTTCCGGAATAGGCATCGATCTTGTCGTGAAAGTACGATTTCATACTTTCCTTCCTTACAAGCTCCAGGTATTGTTCCGGGGTTAGGATTACGGGGTAATTAATATTATAATCCCCTATGCTTTCGGTGTAGATGTAACGATCGAGTTGCGGGTCGTAAGTGTATTTGGCAACAATACTTTCGGGGTTTTCGAGGACTAGCCTGCCCAAAGCCACCCCGGTTTGGGTGGTGTCTGCTTCCTGTTCGCCGGTTTCCTGGGCCTTCAATGCAGGCAGGGCTCCAAGAAATAGTACCCAAAGGAAAAAAAGCTTAAATGTAACCGATTTAAGTGTTGTTGGTGCCCCTGTTTTCAAGCTTGCTACAAATTTTTAAGCGCCTGTTTTATAATGTCCTCAACGCTTAGTGCGGAGTCCCCCTCAAGTGCCTTATCCACGGCCTTTTCGGCATGTTTCCGTACAAACCCGAGAACCTCCAAAGCTGATAACGCTTCTTCTTTATTTGTATTGTCTGAGCCGGGGGAAACTTCGGCCATGCCCTGGACCTTCAGAACCTTGTCTGCAAGGTCGAGGATAACACGTTGGGCGGTTTTGGCCCCGATTCCCTTCACAGCCTGAATAATGGGCACATTTCCATAGGCAATGGCATCCCTGACCTGCAGGGGGGTAAGGGAGGAAAGCATGGTCCTTGCCGTACTGGCACCAATACCCGAAACCGATAAAAGGAGGCGGAAAATCTCACGCTCCTGCCGTTCGGCAAATCCGAACAGGGTATGGGCATCCTCCCTAACCTGAAGGTGGGTATAGAGCAGTACCTGCTCCTCGTCTTTAAGCAGGGAATACGTGTAGAGGGAAATATTAACAAAATAACCCACTCCCGCGCATTCAATAATGACATGGGTGGGGTATTTTTCAACGAGTTTGCCCCTAAGGTGTGTTAGCATAGCTTTTCAAAGTTCACTTTGGTTCAAGGTTTGAGCATTGAGCATGCCTGAATAAGGTTGCCCTTTTTCTGGTTAATAATTAATTTGTCTTACTGGTTTATGTTGATCTGCCAGTGTCTCAACATAAATTTCAAACTCTTTTGGTTTCATATTTTTCAGTGAACCATGGGGACGCTCATAATTATAAAGATATACCCATTTGCTGATTAGTTTTCTTGATTGCTTTATACAGATGGTTTACTTCCATTTTCAGAAACCTGGTTTAAAGTTAATAAAACCGGTAAGTATAGGGGGGGGGTAAGAACCCCCTCCCCTAATTCAATTTAAGTAATCTGGCTGCAGAAAAAAAGCAGGCGCTTCGGTTCAAAGTTCAAGGTTAACTTTGCCGTAAATCTAACCTGGTATTTCATTCAACTACCCCTCCTGTTTCGCCCTCCTTCTTTTCTCCCTTTCCTGGGCGTCGATAACAGCTACGGCGGTCATATTAACCATTTCACTGACACTGGCCCCCAACTGCAATAAATGCACAGACCTTCTAAGACCCAGCATAATTGGCCCGATGGAATCTGCCTTATTGAGCTCCTTGATGAGCTTATAGGTAATATTGGCAGACTCCAGATTGGGAAAAATCAGTGTATTCACCGTCTGGCCCGCCAGTTTCGAAAATGGAAACTGGCTTAGGTGCATTTCACGATTCAATGCAAAATCTGTTTGAATTTCACCATCAACCACTAAATCAGGGCAACGTTCGTGGAGTATTTTGACGGCCTCCCGAACCTTGGTTGCATGCGGATGGTCTGAAGATCCGAAATTTGCATAAGACAGGAGGGCAAGGATAGGTTCAAAACCAAAAGCCAATGCCAGATTGGCGGTCATCTGGGCTATATCGGCTATTTCCTGGGCTGTAGGATCAATATTGATAGAAGTATCGGCCAGGAAGAGCGGCCCCCTTTTGGTGATCATGATATGCACCGCCGCAGCCCTGGTTACATTCGTTGCCCGGCCTATGACTTCAAAAATGGGTTTCACCACCCTGGGGAAAGCCATGGAATGGCCCGAAATCATTCCGTCGGCATCGCCAACCTTCACCATGGATGCGCCAAAATAATTTCGTCCCCGCATCTTGGACCGGGCATTGTACAGGGTAGAACCGTTTCTGCGCCTTTGCTCCCAATAGATGGCCGCATATTGGTTCCTTTTCTCAACAGACTCTTCTGAATTCGGATCTATGATAGGAATATCTGCATCAAACTCTAGTTCTTTTTTCAGGGCTTTTATGACATTCCTGTTACCCAGCAGGATAGGATGGGCAATTCCCTCTTCATGGGCAATCTGAGCCGCTTTAAGGACATCCAGATCATCGGCTTCGGCGAAAATAATCCTCTTGGGATCTGCCTTGGCACGACTCATCAGCATACGCATCACTTTATTGCCTTCCCCGGATCGTAGTAGCAGTGCTTCTTCATAGGCTTCCCAGTCTTCAATAGGAGCCCTCGCAACCCCGCTGTCTATGGCTGCTTTCGCCACCGCCGGCGGCACCTTGGTGATCAGCCGGGGGTCGAATGGCTTCGGAATGATGTAATCTCTTCCAAAAGTGAGGCGCGTTTCCCCATAGGTGATATTCACCTGTTCGGGTACAGGTTCCTTGGCAAGGTCGGCAAGGGCCTTTACGGCCGCCATTTTCATTTCTTCATTAATTTTGGTGGCCCGTACATCGAGCGCCCCCCTGAAAATAAATGGGAAACCCAGCACATTATTAACCATGTTGGGATGGTCTGAACGGCCCGTAGCCATGATGACATCCTTACGGGTCGTTATGGCCAGATCGTAATTGATCTCCGGGTCTGGGTTAGCCATGGCAAAGACTATAGGGTTCGGGGCCATGGAAGCCAGCATTTCAGGGGTCAGGATATCTGCAACAGAAAGGCCTATAAAGACATCCGAACCGCGAATCGCCTCCTCCAGGGTGTCGATTTTCCTGGAGGTCGCAAACTCCAGCTTCTCCCCGGCAATTCCCTCCCGGTCCTTGCGGATCACTCCTTTGCTGTCTAGCATCACCATGTTCACCTCCCTTGCGCCAAAGGCCTTGTAAAGGCGGGAACAGGAAATAGCGGCAGCCCCGGCACCGCTTATTACTATCCGGACCTTATGTATTTTTTTTCCAGTGATCTCAAGGGCATTAATCAGCGCTGCTGCGGAGATGATGGCAGTTCCATGCTGGTCGTCGTGCATCACAGGAATATCCAGTTCCTCCTTTAGACGCCTTTCTATCTCGAATGCTTCAGGCGCCTTGATGTCTTCCAGGTTAATCCCGCCAAAGGTAGGTGCTATGATTTTCACTGTCTGCACAAAGGTTTCCACATCCTTGGTATCTAATTCTATATCTATCGCGTCTATATCTGCAAATATTTTGAATAAAAGGCATTTTCCCTCCATTACGGGTTTGGAAGCTTCAGGACCAATATCGCCCAGCCCCAGTACTGCGGTGCCGTTTGAAATCACGGCCACGAGGTTGCCCTTGGCGGTATAGCGGTATACATTATCCTTATTTTTCTTGATTTCCAGGCAGGGCTCGGCAACCCCGGGCGAGTAGGCCAACGCAAGGTCGCGTTGGGTGGAATAGGGTTTGGTAGGAACAATCTTGATTTTCCCTGGTTGCGGTTTGGCATGATAAACCAGGGCTTCCCTCCTCCTCTTGTCTTTCTTCATATGGTGTTTTTGGAACTCAAATTTAAGGGTATTCTTTGGAATACTGGCGCCCCGTCTTATGATTCCCGGGATCCTGGCTCAAATAGCTCCAAAATGACTGAATGTCGCGCCCTTGCCTCCAATCCTGCTGAAAGGTCCCACGATCCTCTTCCGTGTTCCGGATGATGGTTTGCAGGAGCTAATCCGGTTCAGTTTCCGTTACCTTTCCGGGGCTCATGTTGATGGTAGGCGTTACTATTAGCCGGGTGGCCAGGATTGCCGCGATAACAAAGAAAACCCCGCTGAAAAGGATGGCATTCACGGCATTGTTACCAAGGTAGTTCTTAATAATAAACCCGAAGGAGATGGTCTGGAGCAACATGGGGATCACGATCATCATGTTCACTATGCCCATATATACCCCTCTGCGTTCTTCCGGTATCACCCTGGATACCATAGCATAAGGAATCCCCATGATGGCCGCCCACCCTATGCCGAAAAATATCATAGGAATTAAAAGCGCGTACTGGTTATGAATGAAGGGCATACTGAAGAGGGCCACCGCTGTTAGAAACAAGCTTATGACATAAACGAACTTTGAGCTGTATTTTCTTGCAACCGGTACAAGAGCCAGTGCCACTATCATGGTTACCATGTTATAGGTGCCATTCATCAACCCGGTTTGTGCCAGGGCCTGTTCCGACCAAAGCTGCACATTCTGCGCAAAGGCCATCTCGGTGGGGCTAATAGCCTCACCGGTTTTGCACGATGCCATGATAGCCTCAAATCTTGCGGTATCACTGTTACTGATGCCAAAAAGGCTTGTACGGAGCATAGGCGTGATAAACTGCCAGTAACAGAAAAGGGCGTACCATTGAAACAAATAAACGGCCGCAAGGTTCCACATGAGTTTCGGCATATCGCCAATGGCATGGAAAATTTCTATCAGGGGCTCAAAAGTGCGTTTGAGGCGCGAACCCTTGTTTTTGCGTTCCCTGATATATGCCAGTTCTTCATCTGTCGGAGGAATTTCGGGGGTCTTTAATACAGACCACAATATGGTACCAACTGATGCAAGGGCACCCAGAAAAAAGGAATAGTATACCCATTTAGGAATGGCAGAGACCTCTTCTGTGCCGCTACTGCAAAGCCCCCCCTCTGTTACAGGAACACTAAACCAATCCTGAAAAAGGAACAATGAAAAGTTGGCGAGGGTAATCCCTGCTCCAACGAACAAACTCTGCATCTGAAATCCATAGGTGAGCTGGCTGTCGGGCAGTTTATCCCCAACGAAGGCCCTGTAGGGCTCCATGGCCGTATTATTTGCCGCGTCCAGGATCCACAGCAAGCCTACCGCAAACCATAAATGCGAACTGAAGGGGAAAAGCAGCAGGCACAGGCTTGCCAGGATGGCGCCGATCAGGAAAAAAGGTTTCCGCCGTCCGTAACGGGGCGACCAGGTTTTGTCTGATATGGCTCCTATTATCGGTTGTACCAGCAGGCCGGTTATAGGGCCCGCCAGATTTAGCAAAGGCAACTCCTCGTGATGTGCCCCAAGAAACGAAAAAATAGGGTTTACAGCGGTTTGCTGTAATCCGAAACTAAACTGTATCCCAAAGAACCCCACGTTCATATTCCAGATCTGCCAAAAGTTTAGTTCAGGCTTTCTAAATTTCATGTGATCCTTAAAATAAATTACTGTTTGGCAGCTGTGCCTGGCAAGTTTGTGGTTGTCTGTGGGTGTTTGCGGCCGATTAAAAACCCTTCAATATAAATTATAAAATAATATATTGATAAATTCCGGGCATCAAAAATCACTATTTTGTAACGAAAACGATGTAGTTCAGCTGGATTCTAAAAACTTTAACAGTTATTGGGTATTATAAGAAGCTGGGAGGCTACTTTGTGATGTGCCCGGAAACCTGAATTATTTCACGAACGAAATATTGCGCTTCAGGCCCGAAAATTTGGTGCGTTTTACTGCCGACTTCTGAAAGACCTTTTTGAAAACTTCTTCTGTTATCTCTTCCCAATCCCCTTTGGTCATCGATAGTAGTTCGGGGCTGACATTAAACAGAGGTTCCCGGTGCGGCTTCGAAAAACGGTTCCAGGGGCAGACGTCCTGGCAGATATCGCATCCAAAGATCCAGTCGTCAAACTGGTCTTTTACGGTTGCGGGGATTTCATGCTTTAATTCGATGGTAAAATACGAGATGCATTTGCTTCCGTCAACCACATAGGGCTGCACAATAGCCCCTGTGGGGCAGGCATCCAGGCAGGCGGTACAGCTGCCGCAATGGTCGGTAACCGGGTGGTCGTATTCCAGTTCCAGGTCTGTGATCAGTTCGGCGATAAAATAGAACGAGCCCACCTGCCGGGTAAGTACATTGGAATGTTTGCCCATCCAACCCAGGCCGCTGCGCACTGCCCAGGCTTTGTCCAGTACAGGAGCCGAATCCACAAATGCCCGGCCATGCACCTCCCCGATATTTTCTGTTATGAACTCCTGAAGGCTGTGCAGTTTGGATTTTATTACTTGGTGGTAGTCTTGACCCCAGGCGTACTTTGAGATTTTGTAAGTTCCCTGCTGTTGTGTTCCTTCCGGAAAATAATTTAACAATAGTGAGATTACAGATTTAGCACCTTCCACCAGTTTGGTAGGGTCCAGTCGCTTATCAAAGTGATTCTCCATATAGGCCATCTCCCCCTGCATGCCCTTTTGAAGCCATTGTTCCAGACGGGGAGCTTCCTCTTCCAGGAATTCGGCTTTAGACACCCCGCAGGACAAAAAGCCGAGGCGTTTGGCTTCGGCTTTTATCAGGGTGGTATGCTTAAAGGTGCTCACGGCACTAAGATACTTTTTATCCCTCAAAGCAGGTTAGTACACCCATGGAATTCGGAATGCATAGGATAATTATTGGCCTTTGCCGGTTGCAAAATCCACTGGTTTGGTTCCCGCCCGTATAAGAGCAGTGTCTGACCGATCTTTCAGGGAGCTTGACGCGTTGGTCACAATCCGGTCCTACTCCTTTTTCGCCATTTCGGCAGCTCTGCTCATTATGTGCTTATACAGTTCTTTAAAATCCTTATCCGGACTAAAGCCAATGATCCTCATGTTTTTATCCACCAGCACCGTATGCCCGCTAGGCATATAGAATACGGATCCTGCCAGAACTACTTCCTGTTCGCGATCCTTGCTGCGGATGCGGATTCTCCACTGTCCGGGCACCTATCTGGGTCGATAGTCAAGGTCGAGCCCCAGCATCCCTTTGGCGAGTATCTCACGCGTAAGATAACTGTTTGAAGGATGTATTTTTCCTAAACGTGCATCCCTGAACAGCCGTTCAAAGCCGGCCCCGCGTGACAGGCCATATCCGCCCAAAACGTCTAAAGCCCTATCCGCAATACGCCACGAGCTCTCCACTGCGTGACATTTGGTCGCCACAATTTTCACTCCCCAGGCGGCACCGTAATCCTTGCCCTCACTCCATTCCCTGGCAGTGGTATCCAGGTGGGGTCCTATGCTCTCAAGATCCAGGATCATTTCAGCCACATCATGTTGGATACCCGGATGATATGCCATGGAAGGACGACCCAGGGAGATGGATTTTTTACTTCCCAATTTTCCCAATACCATGTCTACAATACGCTGTGCCAGACCATAATAAACATTACCAAACCCTATAAGGCCCCAGGCAAAGATTCCCAGGATAAATCCATCGATCCCCTTAAATCCGGTAGGGAGCTCCCTGACGATGTACCTGTCCGGGATAAATACGCCATTTAAGAGCGTGTCATCGGATCTGGTTGCCCTCATCCCAAGCACATCATCCCAGGTTTTCCTAATTTCATAATTTTCTGAGTCCCTTGGCATAAAGGCATGAATTACGGTTGGATTGTCGGGATCACTGTTATCCTGGCCATGTACGCCCAGATAGTCCCATACAGGTGTTAAGCTTCCGAACATTTTATGCCCGGTAAAAACATATCCCCCCTCAACCTTTTCCGCTTTGCAGGTTGAATACAACACGGGCGAATCATTTCCCGATTCACCATGACCGGCAGCGAACACTTTACCATTTCCTGCCTCTTCCAGCAGCCATTGGATGGAGGTATCTCCATTTCTCCATAGATCGGCTACCAAACCGGTCCAGTACACATGCATATTCAGTGCAAGGGCCGTGGGCGCGGCATGATATGCCAGTTTCCTGGTAAGGGCTGAGCATTCGGCCAAATTCATTCCATAGCCGCCAAAATCTTCCGGAACAGCCATAAGCAGGTATCCGGCGGCTTTAAGTTCCTCGAAATCCTCTTCGAAAAAGAGGTTATTCGCATCATAATGCGCCGCGCGTTTCTCGCAATTTAGAAAAACGCCTTCCAGGTCTTTGACGAGAAGTTCCCTCGATTTGTTCTGTGTGTTTATCATACAACTAGTTTTATATAATTAAAAAATAAATCAATTACCGGGCCTTTGGTACACCTTCATCGTGATATCCTTTTGGGAAAGTTGAAAAAAATACATACTGTTCTCCCGTTTCATTTACACTAATGGTCGGATACCAAAATTCCCGTTAGTTTATCTGAACAAGATTTACACCGTACATCTGACCGCTGCATTGGTGAGATAATTCCACAATAAGCGGCGGGAGATCCTTTAGATCAAAACTACCATGAAGTCAGGAACTGTACTGCCATATTTAAGTCAATATCTATCACAAATGTTTCACGTCGGAAAAAGGAGGAGTAGCAGACGTACAGAACTTTGCCCTGGATGAGGGTACCCCATATTTATCCTGAAGCTGCCCGTGCTCCCTTGATTGCTAAAGTGTTTCATTAAAAAAGGCCACGGCTTACGGACGTGGCCTTTTTGTTATTTACTATAATAACCTGCATGGCCGCCGAATTCATTCTAGGCAGTTTCCGTCATCCCGGGAGCCTTTTTCCTTTTATTCCTTTTAGTAAAAGGGATAAGCATAGGTACATTCTTCTGGTATTCCCTGTACTGATCTCCAAACATTTTGATAAGATCGCGTTCTTCCAGAAAAGCCACTGCTACATAGATATATGCTGTAGTGGTTGCCGCAAATAACAGATGCCCTGCTGTCATCAAGGGCGTAGACCAGAAGGCGATGATAAAGCCCAGCATAATTGGATGCCGTACAATCTGGTAAAACATCCTCAACTTGAATTCGGGCCGCCTTGGTTCAATACTTTTAACGTAGTCGTAAACCTGTTTCAGGCCGAAAAGATCGAAGTGGTTAATCATAAAGGTCGATAATAAGACAATAAGCCAACCAATGACGAAGAGGGCGTTGAGTGTCATAATACCGGCCTCGCTCTGCACCTCCCATATCACCTCGGGCATTGGCCGCCATTGCCAGTATAGGAGGAACAGTAAAAGGCTGGCAAGCAACACATAGGTGCTTCGCTCCGCTACCTTAGGAACAATGCGCGTCCACCATCTTTTAAATCCCGGCCGCGCCATGATACTGTGCTGGAGAGCGAAAAGGCTCATCAGCCCAAGGTTAATCAATATGGAGGTAGTAGTATCCTCCGGGGTCCCCGAATTAATGGTCTTCGGTACCAGGAAATCGCCAACAAAAGCGATTGCATACAAAAATGCGGCAAGGAACACTATATAAGCTACCAGGCCGTAAAGGGTTACCAATACTTTTCTCATAATAATTGATTTTGGTTGTGGTTGTAAAATAGTAAACAGAAAAAGTAATCTAACCATCGACGCCAGGGGCTCGCCCGCAGCTATATTCCAACATAATTGTGGGCAGCCAAAGGTGGCTTTTTCGATGTTAAGGAACAAGTTGCTGTATGCAGGCCGGTAAAAAATGGGGGCCTGTTATAAAAATAAACAAAATTGAGCGAAAAAAGAATATAATCACTTACAAATGAATAGATTATAAGTAATTTTTTAAGCGCATCCCTGCCGGTCATTGCACGAAACAGCAGGGACGCTGCCTGCTCCACTCCGGCTCCTGGAAAAAAGAGGGCATGTCCAACATCCCATAATAAAGAAGGGTTTCCGGAATTTTACCGGTTCACTCCAGCTTGAGGTACGCCGTTTCCGGACTGATCTGAGTGCTGAGTTCTGTAATGCTGTTTGCAGGAAAACCACCTTTACTGGCATGCTCCATAATGGCTTCTTTATTTTCTGCCCTATAGAGGCAATATATCTTGTCTTCAGTTACATAGCTGTGCAACCATTGGATCTCAGGGCCCATCTCCTGCAAAACCGAGCAGGACTTCTGCGATATTTCTTTTAGCTGCTGTGCTGATAAAAGTCCCGCATCCGGGATCTCCCGTTCAATAAGAAAGGTTTTCATGCCAGGAGCACTGTTATCGGTAATCTCCTGTGAATAAACATAAGTACCGCCTACCAGGCTGCAGCAGGCAAGTAAGATAAAAAATCGAAAAGGTTTCATAGTATATTGATTATGTTAGTCAGCCCTAAGTTAGCAGCGAAAGTGGGAATCTTGTTTGTACAATCAATCCCAAAACTTGTAGATTCATATCAGTCTGGGGTCGCAGATTACATGATTTCGGTTGTAATCCCTGGGGGTGAATTCAAAGCGCTTTTTAAAGCATTTACTAAAATAGGAGATACTGCTAAACCCAATTTCCAAGGTTGTCTGACTAATGTTTTTGCTGGATTTTTCGAGTATATCGAGGGACTTGTTCAATCTGTATTCCTGCAATAATTCATTGGGCGACATTCCGGTAATATGCTTGGTTTTCCTGTATAGCTGGGACTTACTCATAGACAGCAGGGAACCCAGCCGGCTGTTATTTAATCCGGGGTTTTGCAAGTTATGGCCGATGGCCTTCCTCAGAGATTGCAAAAATGCTACCTGGGAGTGATCAAGACAGCGCAACCTTAACCCGTAAAACGGATTTTCCAATCTACAGTCAACCATATACGCGTCCCTCACGGATGGAGAAATCAAAATTTGGCGGGCAATACCGATATCGCAGAAAAACGCCGCAAAATCCATGATTTCTCTGTACGGAATTTCTTCACCTTCAACCGGCCGGCCTGAGTGAATGCCAATGCGTAAATTCAGTAATTCTGCATGCTCCTTCAGGCGATCATGAATGTCAAGAGCACAATCCAGCGCCTGGTTACAGGATGAAAAGGAAGCAGTGCAGCCTTCAATGGCCTTTTCCGTGATAATTGCACCAAAATCCTGAAAAGCCCTGCTTAGGCTTTCCCGGTAAGTGAGCATTGCCGCTGCCGCCACATCCGCGCCAACTAATTGACACAACAGTCTGCCCCTGGTAACTTTTACAACGAGAAAGGCCCGCAGGTCGGGTTTAGCTAAATTGCCGTACCCCACGGGGAACCGCACATCTTTCCGCCCTGCCAGAACTCCTGCCTTAAATGCCTGCGCCAGGGAAGGATTCACCAGCTGTACTTTGTCTGGAAGCCTCATCATGGCTTCGTGCATCAGTAACAGAACCTTTTCCTTCGCGGTAGCTCTAATTAAATAAAATTCCATTGCCTTCTTCTGATCAGGCCAGGAAGCCGGACAATGGCAATGATGCTTACGCAGCAGGCTTTCAGGAAGGGAATACCATCGGCCGTTAACAACTGCAGTTTTGTCGCGTTGGCGGTAAGTAACCAGATAGAATGGCATTAAATAAAGATAGTTAAATTTTCGATCGGTGCATCAGCCAGGCGGTAGCAACATAGGGAATGTGGCACCGCATTTTGGCCGTCTGTGGTAACTATAAGCAGCTAAACATGAAAATATTCTGACAATTAACAGAACCTGATCAAATGCCACTGCGGATAAGCCGGTATGAAGTGGTGGTACGGGAATACCAACATTACTGTAGATGGCTATTCTTGTGTGAAAAGCTCATGATAGAGGATAAGAAATGAAGTGAGCAGGCACAGCCAGCCAAAAATGGTTTTAAGGTGGCCGGAAGGGAAGAAACGCGACATATGTGTGCCAATAATAATCCCCAGCATAGAGATTGCAGAAAAACTCAGCAGGAAATACCAATCAATATCCATCCTGCCCAGGTTTCCTGTAAACCCTATCATCGAATTTACGGCAATTATAAAAAGAGAAGTAGCCACCCCTTTCATCATGGGAAGCCCGGCGAAGAGGACTAATCCGGGAATAATCATAAACCCGCCACCCACGCCCACCAGGCCGGTTATCAGCCCAACAAAGGCCCCCATACCAGCCAGCAGCAGCGGCCGGGGAGTTGCATAATGAGGTTTTTCCAGGTTTTCGGTTTTAAAGAATATCAGGGAAGCCGATGCCAATATAAGGATCACGGCAAAGAGGATCATAATGGCCTGGTCCCGGTTAAATAAAACGAGCTCATTAAAAACGATGTGCTGCGGAAGCCGGTGAATAAGAAAGTTCCGGACAGAATAGATCACGGTTAAAGCCGGAATGGCGAACCAAAGGGCAATCTTCATATCGATCATCCCATGTTTCAGAAAACGGATTGAACCTACCGAAGCCGAAGTCCCAACAATAAAAAGGGAATAGGCAGTGGTGGTAATGGGATTGATATGGAAAAGGTAACTTAAGATTGGAACCGTCATAATGGATCCTCCACTTCCTATCAACCCCAAAACCAGACCTACGGCCAGGGCGCATGTATAACCGATTATTTCACTGGGCTCCATCGAAGGATATTCTTTTCAGACAGGATTAATTGGCTTCCTTAATATATCCCCACCCCTGCTGCTGCTTGGAAATGAGCTCGTAAATGCCGTCCGGCACGGACCTGATCCCGGGGATCAGGTCATCCGCACCCAGTTCATGGCGGTTCAGCGTTTGCTGGCAAACAACCACGGCTACATTATCCCGCTTTGCTACTTCCTCAAGGGTCTCCCTTGCCACGGAATTCTTAATGGTGACCAGGTCATACGCCCCGCTGTAAATAACCATTTCGAACTGGGATTCCGGGTAAGCCTCCGACATCCCCTTCAGGTGACGGGCGGCGGCTTTATGTACCTCCGGATCTCCACTGCTTACGTCGAAGACTAGCTGTATGGGCTCCTGTTGTGCGTTCATTCCGATTGCGAATATGAATGCCGCCACCGCCGCTAATAAATTTCTCATGCTTTCAATTTAATTTTATGATGAATATTCAGATGTTACTCTCCTGCAAAGATGTATCCACACCCTTTTTCCTGCGCGCGTCCAAGTGCCCATACCCCTGAAGGTACCACCTGAATGTCGGGCAAAACACCACCCAGCCAATCTTCAAGAACCACCTTTGGGTCCAATCCCTGTTGCTGGGCAACAAAGCCACTGTATACAGTCAGGGCCAGTTTGCAAACGCAGAACATGGCTCCCCTTTGCTGAAGGTCTTTTATCCCCTGGATTACAGAAACAGGAAAATCACCTTCCTGGGGTTCGTAATAGGGATTCCTTTTATAAGGGGTGCCATCTGCTTTGTTCACCTGAAAAAATGCCCCCAGGTCGTACTTTGCCCAAAGATCTGAATGCAGGGCAAGTGGCATGGCGTCGTGGCGCAGTACGGTCATTGCGGTAATATCGTCATCCGCCGAGCCGGTTTCGTTGTTGGTGAGGTAAAAGGCCCAGTTCCAGATAACCGGAAATCCCTGGTGTGGTTTGGACCCGTCATAAACTATACGGTGGGTCCCTTTGATCTTGTCGAACCAGGCTTCCGCGTCAATCATATCAGCCTCGCTGACAGACGGCATATTAGCCAGTAAAGGGTCAGTAAAAAGGGATAAGGTGCTGGCCGTAGCGCCTAGCATCATCGCTCCCATAAACTTGCGTCTCGAATTGAAATCTGTTGTTTTCATAGTGTGTAATTATTTGGATTTAGTGAGATTATATTCCTTATTATAGAATTCCATGATGGGTTGAAATGGGCCCAGCTGGTGCTGTGATTCCGTAAAGGGATCTGCATAGGGCCCATAGGGAGTGGAAACCGGCTTTTTGGTGAGGTCAGGAAAATCCGATTCCCGGTTGGGTTTGTCAGGCCGTTGCTGCTGGTTTATATAGCCAGCCACATCGTAAGCTTCCTCGTCTGTAAGTACAGGTCGGTCATAAGTGACGCCAAACGGCATGTTGCTTTTGATAAACTCTGCAGCTGTAAGAACCCGTGTCATTCCTGCACCATTATTATATGAATCCGCACCCCAAAGTGGCGGATAAGTATAGCCCATGTTATCCGCGGATCTCTGGCCATACCCATCGCTGCCATGGCAGCTGACACAGTGTGTGTGGAATATCTGGCGTCCGTTTTCAAGGTTTACCGCCCTCTCGGGAATTGTAAGTTTCGCAAAACCCTGTCCTCCTATTTTACCATCTTCAGGTGCATACCTGCCCAGCCATTCCATATAAGCTGTCATCGCCAGCATCTCGCGCCCCCCTTCCGGGATGGGCTTGCCGTTCATGCTGCGTTCCATACAACCATTTATGCGTTCGTTTATGGTGCCAATTTTATCTTCCCTGCCGCGGTATTGGGGAAATCGTTTCACCACCCCGATCCAGGGCCCGGCGAAAGGTCGTGTGCCGGCATCCAGGTGACAGTTTGCGCAGGCCAGTCGGTTCCCCGCATAGCTTTTTGTTGAATCGTTCAGATCGGGACCCAGATAACGCGGAGTATTGCGGATTATATCATAGCCCAGCCTTACAAGGTCATTGGCCGGAGACGAGGGTAGATGCTGCGGATCATAATCCATGTAATACACGGTATCCGGAACTTCCCTTACATTTTCCCGGGGGCTAATCATTCCCACCATGAGTACCATTGCCAACAGCCCTAAAAGAACCATAAACGCAACGCATACGCCAATTTGGCGACAGAGTTGCCGTACCTCCCTGATCCGGGTGAAATGATTTCCTGACCCGGCGTTTTCACTTGTCTGTCTGTTATTATTCATATACTTCGTATGGGGCAGTATCTGCCCGGGGCGTGTAAAACACCCTAATTATATCCGAGTTGTACAAGGGGGATTTTGACAATCGGCACGGCCTCAAGGCCTGCTGAAAATTAGATCTTAAAATTAACCGGGAATTCTCCCCAACGTTATATCAAATCATTCAAAATCTATCACTTTTGTTGCGTTTCAGGCAACCGGTACCTGGAGACGCATTATGACCGATCCTGGGTTTCACCTCATTGGATTCTCCCACCCACCTTCATCAAATTTCCGGGGTCCTAAATAAATCCCTGAAATTTTGGCAGCGCAAAACTAGTCCAGATATAAGCAAAAATCAAAAATATTGAGTATACGAAAGGGGTACAGTTGCCAGACAAGAGGTAGACAAGTAATAATATAAATTACTGATTATACGCCGTTTAGAGAAATTACAGCGTCTGTTTCGCTTTGGCTCCTACGGTTTAAGGGTTATTTTCTGAAAATATTTTATGAAGACGTGAAGCCTATAAGGGAAGCAAATTACGGCCTGATCTTTTTGTTATAGAATGGAAATGCGTCCTCTTAAAGAGATAGTTTCATGGGAGTGGAATACAGCCCGTAGAAATTAATGGGCCGACCGGGATTGTTCATCAGAACAATTCGGATTGGGAACCTCCTTTTGTTCTGCCCAGATGGCGGTAGGCAAGTTCGGTAACTTCACGGCCCCGGGGAGTTCGCATTATAAAGCCTTGTTGAATCAGGAAAGGTTCATAAACTTCCTCTATGGTTTCCGCACTTTCCGAAACGGCCGTTGCCAGTGTTGTGATTCCTACCGGACCGCCCCTGAATTTATCGATGATGGTGGTTAGTATTTTATTGTCCATTTCATCCAGTCCATGAACATCCACATTCAGTGCCTTGAGCCCGTAGCGGGATATTTCCATATCTATACTTCCGTTGCCCTTGATCTGGGCAAAATCGCGCACTCTCCTGAGAAGGGCGTTGCAGATTCTTGGCGTACCACGGCTTCTGCCTGCAATCTCGATAGCTGCATCATTGGTTATTGGCACCTTCAGAATCTCGGCGCTGCGTTGCACTATTGTAGACAGCAGCTCGGTGCTGTAATATTCCAGGCGGCTGGATATGCCGAATCTGGCACGCATGGGTGCAGTCAGGAGGCCGGAACGGGTAGTGGCTCCTATGAGGGTAAATGGGTTCAGGTTTATCTGAACCGAGCGGGCATTGGGCCCTGATTCGATCATGATGTCAATCTTGTAGTCCTCCATGGCGGAATACAGGTATTCTTCAACAACAGGGCTCAGGCGGTGTATCTCATCTATAAAGAGTACATCGCGTTCCTCAAGGTTGGTGAGCAGCCCCGCAAGGTCGCCAGGCTTGTCCAGTACAGGCCCGGAAGTAATCTTGATTCCCACGCCCAGTTCATTGGCAAGCACGTGTGCCAGGGTAGTTTTACCCAGGCCAGGGGGACCATGGAAGAGCGTATGGTCCAGGGCTTCTTTCCTGAGGTTGGCCGCCTGTACAAATACCCTCAGGTTGCCCAGTACCTGATCCTGTCCTGCAAAATCCTCAAAAGTGGCAGGCCGCAGTACGCGTTCAATTTCCAGTTCTTCCCGGGAAAGATTGGCGGCCGTAGGATCCATGTGTGCATTCATATCATCAAAGATAGTAAAAATAGGCAGGGGCCGTTCTCTCAAAAAAAGCGGGTAAAACCCTATTTAATACGGTATCCGTTTCCTAAATGATATTTCTCATAGCTAATATGAAGAATTAATCGATCCTTTGCACGTAAATATTTTCCTGGCAGGGAAGAAAATTATACAACAGTATATAAAGATGGTCAAAAAATTCAATCTGGATCAATATGGAATCCGGACCAGTATAATCCACAGAAACCTCAGCGTTCCCGTTTTGTATGAGCTCGCCCTTCAATATGAGAATGGCACTGCTATTTCCGATACCGGAGCACTAATTACCTATTCCGGTGAAAAAACAGGTCGCAGCCCCAAGGACAAACGAATTGTGAGGCATCCGGATTCTACGCGGAATATAGATTGGGGGCCTGTCAATATCGGGCTGGATATCCAAACCTATATGGTTAACCATGAAAGGGCCATAGACTATTTTAATATCTGCGATCAACTTTATGTGGTAGATGCTTATGCAGGATGGGATCCCAAATACCAGATAAAAGTGCGGATTATTTGTACCAGGGCCTACCATGCCCTGTTTATGGAGAACATGCTGATTATGCCTGCGGCGGACGAATTGGAAGAATTCGGGCAACCCGATTATGTAATCCTGAATGCCGGGGGCTTCCCGGCCAACCGCTATACTTCCGAGATGACTTCCAAGACCAGTATCGATATAAATCTTGAAAGCAGGGAAATTGTCATCCTTGGCACGCTCTACGCCGGCGAAATGAAGAAAGCTGTATTCTCTATAATGAATTACCTGATGCCCCTGGAAAATGTGCTCCCAATGCACTGCTCTGCCAATATGGGAGAATCAGGTGACGTTAGCATCCTGTTCGGCCTGTCGGGTACCGGCAAAACCACGCTAAGCGCAGACCCCCTTCGTAAACTGATAGGGGACGATGAGCATTGCTGGACAAACGAGGGAATATTCAATATTGAAGGGGGCTGCTATGCCAAAGCCATTAACCTTAGCGAGGAACATGAACCGGAAATCTATAGGGCCATTAAATTTGGAACTGTCCTGGAAAATGTGGTTTATGATAAACAAAGCAGAAAGATAGATTATACGGATACTTCAATAACCCCGAACACCAGGGCTTCCTATCCGATCAGTTTTATTGAAAATGCCCTCATCCCTTGTATAGCAGGGCATCCTAAAAACATCATTTTCCTTACCTGTGATGCATTCGGCATCCTGCCGCCGGTTAGCAAACTCAGCCCTGAACAGGCAGGATACCATTTTATTTCGGGTTACACGGCCAAAGTTGCCGGCACCGAAATGGGTGTGACGGAACCCGAGGTGGCTTTCAGCGCCTGTTTCGGGGCTGCCTTTATGATGTGGCACCCCCACAAATATTCGGAATTGCTGGCTGAAAAGATCAGGGAACACAATGTTTCCGCCTGGCTGGTAAACACCGGGTGGACAGGCGGACCGTACGGTACCGGATCCAGGATAAAACTGCGCTATACCCGTGCGATGATAGATGCCATCCATAGCGGGGAATTCGATAAGGTAAAATTTGTGAAGGACGAATCTTTTGGGCTTCAAGTTCCCATTCAATGCCCGGGGGTACCATCGCATTTGCTGCAGCCCAAAAACACCTGGGATGACAAGGAACAGTTTGAGGCTACCAGAATTAAACTGACAGAACTATTTACGCTTAATTTTAAGAAATATGAGCAGGGAGTGAACAAAGCCGTTATGAATGCCGGGCCAACCTTTTAAACACCATATATTCTGACCTGATTATCTTTTAGTACTCCTGTTTGCTGAATTCTGGCTACTGGAGTATTCATTGGCCTTCCTCCTTTCAGCTATCCTGGCCGGATGGTGATTCCAACGGAATATTGTATTTTTCAACTATGGAACCACCGGTTTACTCGAATGGCGTACTGCCCTATATTCCCTTTTTTTATGTAATCTGGTCTGACGACCTGCTTTCCGCTTCCGAAATATCTGTGGTGAGCAATACCATTGCGAAGGATGAATCCCTCAGCGAAAAAGACCGAAATATGCTTTCGGGCTGGTTAAACCGCGAACGCCCGCCTAATGACGGAACAATGCGTGAATGGCAAAAGCTGATATCTGCGGCGGGGGTAAAACTGGTGGAAAGTGACTCTTATCCACTTTCCTCGTTCAGCCAGAAACTGGCTATGAACTTCTATGAGAAAACCGGGGCGGCAAAGTATCTGCAGCATATAGAGGTAAACCTGGGCATACAGCCCAACCATTACCACCATTTATTTGAGGTGGAAGTTGAGCAGGAAAAAGCATCAAATTATTACGACGGGCAACATATTGATAGGCTTGTCTCGTGGGAACTTGCCGGCCAGCTGCGCAGTCTGAGGAATGAGCTGTCTGCACCGCTTTTCAGGAGCGGAATCCAGAGGGACAAGGAAGAACACCGCGCAATAGTACTCAGGCAGCTGCAATTTCTGGCAGAAAAGGGTTACGGCGCATTGGCCTATCCGCAGGATTATGGCGGCAGGAATAATTTTCCCATGTACGCCGCAGTGTTTGAACACCTGATGTATGCAGATGGCAGCCTGGCGGTAAAATTTGGTGTTCAATTCGGGCTGTTCGGCGGCAGCATAGAAAAACTTGGCACTAAAAGACATCACGATACCTATCTCGCGAAGGCAGGAACTGGCGAGCTTCTGGGTTGTTTTGCCATGACGGAAACCTTGCACGGTTCCAATGTGCGAGGAATTAATACCACGGCCACCTATGACCATGCCAGCGAAAAAATCGTCATTGACACCCCGGGGGAAGACGACAACAAAGAATATATAGGCAACGCCCTTCATGCCAGGCTGGCAACGGTATTTGCCCAGCTAATCGTTGGCGGACAAAACCATGGGGTACATGCAGTCATCGTCCCGCTGAGGGATTCAAATCATCGCTTGCTTCCGGGAATCCGGATAGAGGATAACGGCTATAAACATGGCCTCAACGGAGTGGATAACGGTAAAATCTGGTTCCGGCAAGTGAAGGTCCCCAGGGAAAACCTTTTAAATAAGTATGGCAGCATTACGGAAGATGGCCGCTACTATTCAGACATCGCCGATGACAATAAACGTTTTTTTACCATGCTGGGTACCCTGGTAGGTGGGCGTATCTGCGTGGCAAAAGGGGCGCTAAGTGGTTCAAGGCAGGCCCTGGCCATTGCGGTCAATTACGCCCTCAGCCGCAGGCAGTTCAACGATACGCACAAAATACAGGAAGACCTTATTATGGATTACCCTACCCACCAGTTACGCCTTACCCCGCCTATAGCCCAGGCCTATGTATACCAGGCCGCCCTCGACAGGATGATAGCAGATTATACCGCTGATGGCAGCTCAGACAGGAGGCAGCTGGAAACCCAGGTGGCCTCGCTTAAAGCCATCGTTACCTGGTTCGCGGATAAAACCATACAGGAATGCCGGGAGGCATGCGGGGGAAAAGGGTATCTGCTTGAAAACCGCATAGGCAGCCTGAAGGCCGATGTAGATATTTTTACCACCTTTGAAGGGGATAATACCGTACTGATGCAGTTGGCGGCCAAAGGAATTTTGTCTGAATTCAGGGAGGAATTCAACAGCGATGATTTCGGATCGGTATTAAAACTGTTAGGCACTCAACTCGGCAAGCGGCTGGCCGCAATTAACCCGCTTTACACCAACAAAGTAGATAAAGACCATTTGTATAGCCAAAAATTTCACAGCCATGCTTTCGGTTACCGGACTCAGCGGCTAACCTATACCCTGGCCATGCGGCTTCGCGACTACGTTAAAAAAGGGGTCCCCTCCTATCAGGCCTTCCTGAAAGTACAGAGCCATCTGCTGACCCTTGGGAAGGCCTATGGCAGCGAACTGGCCTACCGGTATTTCCTGGAATTCGCAGCAGGTATAAAAGAGGAGAAATACAGGCTGCTCTTCCTGAAACTGGGCACCTTGTACGCCCTTCACGAAATCAGGGAAGATGCCACCTGGTACCAGGAACAGGGATATCTCGGGAACAATAAGTCGAAAGCGATCAGAAACAGGGTAGAACGGCTGTGCACGGAGCTCCGGCCGCATATCGCCTCCCTGGTTAACGGTTTTGGGATCCCCGCAGCTTGCATGGACGTCCCGATCGTTACAGGTACGACTAATTAAAACACATCCGGCACAGGGCCAAGGCCAGGGCTGTCTGCCGGGTACAGAACGCCTTTTTGAAGCCGGAATAAGCCGGAGAAAGGATCATTAAGAAGGTCAAGGTGCCCATCGAGGTCGGCATAGTGAATATTAGGTCTGGAGAGGGCAAAATGAAGCCCTGCCGAAATGCCAAGGCCGCATTCGTCTATACAGCCAGCCATGACCTCCAGTCCGGCCGACCTGGCTACAGAATTTATATGCAAACCTTCCATAATGCCACCTACCTTCATCAGCTTGATGTTCACCATATCTATCCGTTCATGCCGCGCGAGGCGGAAGGCATCGGCCAGGGTTTTGATACTTTCGTCTGCCATCACGGGCAGGGAGACCTGCCGGGTAACCTCACCGATATTTTCATCTCCCTGAACAAGGGTGGGTTGCTCAAGGATCTCTATGCCCACCTGCGCTGTTTTATTGACAAATTCGAGCGCCTGGGCCACAGTATACCCTTGATTGGCATCGAACCTCAGCGATATCCCCGGGAAGGCCTTACGCAGGCGGATCATCTTCTCAACATCTTCTTCCACAACCTTCCCCCCTTTGATTTTTAGAATAAAGAACCCTGCCGCCACAAATTCCGAAGCCTGCTTCAGAGTTTCATCAAAAGGGAGGATACCGATGGTAATACTTGTGGGAATAGAAGGTTTGTAGCCCCCCAGGTACTTGTATAAAGGAACTGCCGACATTCTTGAAACCAGGTCGAGCAGGGCCATATCAACCATAGCCAGGGTGGAGGCTTTACCTTCCAGCAGCTTTTTAAGTTCCTCCAGGAGCAGCACATATGTAAAAGGGTCCTTGCCTTCCAGGTATGGGATAACTACATTGCGGATGGCCAGTTCCACTTCTTCAACGGTTTCTCCGGTAACATGCAGATCGGGGGCGGCACAGCCATATCCCGTTACCGGGGTGCCGGTCTCGAGCTTAAGAAGAAAGTTTGTAACCCTGCTGACGCTTTCATAGGCAATGGTATAGGGCACCGAGAGGGTAAGATCCAACCGGTGGTAGGAAATCCTGCTAATCTTCATTTAGTACCTTTTTTGGTAGAGTTCTTCCAGGGGGGTATTCTTGATAGATTCAACAAAACGCACCATATGGTGGATCATGAGCTTCCACATTTTTTCTCCCTTCTCTACAGTTGCCTTGGTGGCATCCCCCATTACACCACTGGCCGACAAT
This sequence comes from uncultured Flavobacteriaceae bacterium, assembly GCA_964434565.1. Classification (GTDB taxonomy): domain Bacteria; phylum Bacteroidota; class Bacteroidia; order Flavobacteriales; family Flavobacteriaceae; genus Zeaxanthinibacter. The sequence goes on from CAYSVQ010000031.1 coordinate 32,261, forward strand.
TTATGAGTATGCACATACCAGTTTACGCCCCTTTCATTATCATAGTCCAAAAAGTTGCTTCCAAATTCCATGGTCTCGTTCACAGCTTTGTCCATTTGTACCACATCCGGCCGGACGGCGAGGGTGGTACTGGTTTCGAGTTCGCCGGCGTGAATGTCGTTTTTGGTATCAACAAGCCTGTATAAATCCACATCACTGGTTTCACCGGTGTCTACACAGACAAAAATCTTTGCATCCCTGTTGATCATCTGGGCGGCATATGTCAGGGTTGGCATATTGTCTCCGTGTCCGTTGAGGATGATGATTTTTTTAACCCCATTTGCGGCCAGCCGCATGCCCAGATCGTAGACGAACATAGAGAGCGCATGGTTGCTTACGCTCAGGGTGCCCCTGAAATCGTCGTGGTGGTATGAAACCCCGTAGGGGATGGTGGGAAGCACGAGGGGTTTGGGATCTTCACATGCTTCGGCTACCTTGTATGCCATGTACCTGGCATCAAAGTAATCCACGTCGACCGGAAGGTGCGGGCCGTGTTGTTCGATGGCCCCGCATGGCAACAATACGGTATCTACCTTCTTCAGGTATGCTTCCAGTTCGGGCCAGGACTTAAGTTCCCAAAGGAAATCTTTTTTATTATCGATCTTTTCCATTTGTATTTTTTAAAAAATAGGGAGTGTTCAATAGTTCTTCATCCAACTCTAAGGTATGCCATTTTCGGTCGATAAGGCGCACGGCTCCCCCGGAATATTGCAGCAAGATGTTGAAAAGAGGCCGCCTTATATGCCTTGGAAGGTCGGCAATCACACTGCGTTCATTATCGAAACGAAGCTTGACTATTTCCGGATGTTGCCTGGCAAGCCCTGCCGTGTGGGCGTTCCTCTCAATGAGTTCCTGTGCCATCAACAGGTGGAATAAGTGGGCCGCATCACTTCCCAATTGTTTCACACTTTGGCTCGACAGGGCTTGAAGCCCCTGGGCAATTTGTGCGTTGGTATAGCCGCATCGTCCGGGATCCTCCTGAAGCGCCTTCAGCATCCCCACTATCCTGCGGCATTTTTCACAATTGCCGCATGGCTGCATTCTTCCGTTAACTTCATGTGCAGCATGGCATGAGACCTGTTGTGCCTGTAAATCGGGATAACGTTTTACCAGGACTTTTAAAATAAGCAGCTCAGACAGGCTCCTCAGGACAGAATACTGCTTAATCCCCCACCCCTTTTTGCAATAATACCGGCTAAGGGCATTATCAAAGAATCTGCTCTGGTCGTAGAGTCCGTTGTAGTGGGTTATGCCTTCGTATTTTCCCCTGATGGTGGTATCGTATTCATTGCCAATCAGCACATTACCAAGCTTCCTTTTTCGAACCACCGGGAGGACCCCGAAAAGGAAAACGGCAACCGTCCACAGGCGAATAGGGTAAATATCGGCCCTGATATTCTGGAAATTGGGTTTTATAAAGGGCATCTGCCTGACCATCCAGGTAAAGATCCTGTCGCTGTTGCACCAGGGTTTTACGGTATTGGGTTCCCGCTCCCGTAAATAATTATGTGCATTAACCGCCGTGTACCAGTGGCGGCCTGCTTCATTGATAAACACAGGGTGGGCCGAGCCAATTTCGTTTAGCAGGCCATAGGTAAGCAGACTGTCTTTGCCCCCGCTGCTGAGGATGGCGTAACCATTATCGTCTGTCTCTGGTGCTGACCGTGCAGATGGAAGTTCCGGGAAACCAGGGTTGCAGAATTGCAGGCTGGCCGCTGTGTACTGCTCTAATTTCCGATATTCCAGCTTGTCGAATGGCGGGATCAGGAATTCATTTCTGCCAAAGAACTTCATCACAAGAATCTCTCGCGAAGTATTCTCCATCATCTCAGCAAGGAAGCGTCTGTCGGCCTTGTCGTATAACCCCTCAAAAATTATTTGTTCACAGAACAGGCCGTAGTTCAGTGCCACCTGTGCGAGCATCATCGAAGCCAGATTAATATCTTCCGGGTTTCCCGGATCAAAAAACTGGCTGGCATAAGAAAAGATGAGTTCATTCCCGGCAGTCTCCCCGTTTTTCTTTGTCAGTGTGTACGAAGCCCGTACCCTTGCTGATTCTACCCTGATCTTATGAATCTTCAGGCTGGAAAAAACCACAAGAGACCGGATATCATTCATCGGATATGCGGCATTAAAAGGGCAACCAGTTCTTCTGCCCCGAATTCCAGAACATCAAACGCCGGCAGTCCCGTTTCAGAAGTGATTGCCTTGCAGGCAGGGAGGATCTCTTCCCTGGCCATCAACTCGTGGTTAACGGTCACGGCAATTACCTTCCTCCCGGAAATAACTTCAATAGCATTGATCTGTTGAGGCAAGGGGTGCAACTTATAGCCCGGAAACCCGTCATACTCCAGGCGTTTAGGGGCATGCTGAAGAATTACATAATCAGGACGGCCGGCTGCCAGGATCTCAAATCCACCGGGATAGGCAGGGTTCATCAGGCTCCCCTGCCCTTCTATAACTATCACCCGGGGTTTTTCATTTTTCCATGCGCTTACTATTGCATGTTCAATTTCCCCGGAAACAAAGTCATTGATGCAACTGTCCATGATCATGCCGTATTTGGCGCCCTGCATCCAGGCTGTTTGCCCCGTACCGATCATTTCGGCACTGATGCCGGCCTTGCGCAACGCGTGTACAAGAATCCAGGCCGTGGTTCTTTTCCCCAGGGCCGAATCGGTACCCAGTACCGCAATTTTCAGACAACTTACCTCTTCGATTTCCCCGGTGAAAAAATGAAGCTTATCCCGGTCGGGGGTCTTCCGAACATCGCGGAGCCTGCAATTGTATTTTTCGGCAAGCTGGGTAAATTCAGAGTCGTTGGTCAAAAAATCATGCAGGCCACTGTCTACATTCCATCCATTCTCAAGTGCTTTGCGGATCACCGCTTTGGCTTCCTGTGGGAGTCTCCCTCCATCCGGCGCCAGCCCGATAACCAGGGACGCAGGTAACCGTCCTTTTTTGCCCAGGGCCACCGCCGCCTCTTGTATATCAGCAAAAATGGCAATGCCATTGGGTTTGTCATCCAGTACTTCCCCAGCATCTCTTCCGGCATAAACGGGGTCCAGGATTCCCGCCACCTCATAGCGTTCGGTAAATCGAACCAATCCATGGGCTGTTTTCCCATTGGGGGTATTAAAGGCCCCGGCGCAGTAAACCAGGGCTCTGCCGTCTATTGTTTCTTTCATAGGAACTACCATTTTGCGGTCAGGACCGCAACATAGCGGTCTGGCTCAAAATCAATTTTTTCATTCATTTCAAGGAGAGCTACCATTCCGGCTGTGGCAGCCGGGAGGATCCGAAGGCCTTCCTTCTTAAGCAGGAAGGTGCTCATATCCTTCATTTTTTTATCACTTATATTATAAGCGTCCCCATCTGACTGACGAATGGCATAAAGGGCCTCTTCCCCGTCGAAACTGTGCCAGTTGATGAGAGGCTCGTTGTATTTTGTTTCTTTGATCGCTTCCGGGCTCAGGTCAGCACAATGGTCCAGACCCTGTTTAAACGATTGTACAATCGGATTTTTACGGGTAGAGGAAGCTGCTATCATTTTTGGAATCCTGGAAGTTTTCCCCCTTTTGTACAGGCTTACGAAACCGCGGTAGATCCCTGCCAGCAAGGTGCCGTTAGATACCGGGCATGCGCAGTATTTGGGTGCGTCGCCAAGTTCTTCCGTAATTTCGAAGGCAATCTGGGAATAAGCTGTGATCTGCAAGGGGGTATTCACCCCTCCCGGGTTGGCGTCGTACCAGTTGTTTTTCCCGGCAAGCTTACTGCTTTTGCTTACCACATCTTCGTAGCTTCCTGGGAGTTGTATGATTTCTGCGCCCAGGACCTGCATTTCGTCAAAACGCTCGGTGTTGTATGTATCAGGTATATAAATTTTACATGCGATGCCTGCCAGGTTGGCGGCCAGGGCTACCGCAACCCCGTAATTGCCACAGGTAGCCAGGGATACAATTTCGTATTCCCGCCGCATGGCATCATATACCTGCGCAAAGGCAATACGGTCTTTCTGGGTCCCCGTGGGGTTATCGCCCTCATACTTTATGAACAACTGCCGCATGTCTACTTCCCTTTCGAGGGACTTGGCCCGGTAGAGCCCGGTATCCCCTACTTCCAGGTTGATGATGTCCTCATAACATTCCAGGCGGTCTATAAGCGATTGGGAAAGGTCCTTTACAAATTCCGAAAGTTTTTTGGTCTCCGCAGACACTTTATTCTCCGCGGTTTTTACGCCATCTTTTAAGTTCATAATAGGTTGGATGCAGCAGGATTGATTTTTGTTTCTAACTTTATTTCCACCCCTCCCGGTATATTATGCCCATGCGCGTTACCAGCTCCAGCGACAGGCGTTCCGGAAAGTCCCACCTGGAAGGCAAGCCTACTCTCTGCGTTTGTTTAACGATGAGGTGTCGCCAAATTCCAGAATGTTAATTTCAGCATCTCCGAACAAAAAGGTATTGGCCGACCCCATGGAGGAAAGTTCAAACAGCCCGGTTGGGTGCAGATAGGCAGAAGCCTTACCTCCAAGAAAGGCTTTAATGGTATCAGCTTCCAGACGTTCCGCCCTGAGTTTGGAGCCCCCTTCCATCTTCAGGGTCACGGTGCCAGAGGTCCCTTCAAGAAGGGCATCGGATTGGTCTCTCATGTTGAGAACCATTTCCTCATTCACCTGATAGATCCGGGCTTCGGCGCTGTTGGTTAGCACAACTTGCAGAGAATCGCTTTCGATATTGAAATCACCGCTGCTCTGATCCTGCATCTGTAACAATAATCGCGGGACCCTTGCATTCAGCTGAAGCCTTCCCCGGTCCTGAGTACTCACCTTCAGCACATCTGAAGTTACCTGCTCGCTTACTGAAATATTGCCGGCCTTAACCGTAATGGCAGTTAATTCATTATACCGTACCCGTATTTGAAGTTGTTTTTTCCTTGTTATCGTATAAAAAGAACTTATATAGAGGGTGTCGGAATTTACTTCGAACTTAAGTATATCAATCAGGTTATCGTCGGCCTCAAGCGCATATCCGGGTTCAGCTGCCCGTTCAAGGCTCACTTCCAGGTCGTCTAGCAGGCAAACTGCAACAAACCCGGGTAAGGCCTCGCTTACTTCAATAACATTCCTGTTACCCTTGATTTTTGGTTTGCGTTGGGCATACCCTATAGCGGTTGACAGGGAGAGGAGAAAAAGGATAATATATTTTACTTGCATCTGAAAGTTTAGGTAATTGCAGCTTCGGGCCTGTTGTTCATTAAAGATATTACAAAAATGTGATAAAGTTATACCTGCCGGGGGATATAAGAAAAGCCCATCCTGAGATGGGCCATATTCCTAATTTTCAGACGGCAGTACCTAATGGTTAAGTTCTTCCTCATCATGCTGCATAGGGATGTGCTGTGGCACATAATCCTGTCCGGGAATAATGTATTCCCCATTTGGCCAAGTCTTGCTATAATCATATGGCCAGCGGTGCACATGGGGGATCTCGCCATGCCAGTTGCCGTGAAAATGCTCCTGAGGCGTTGTCCATTCAAGTGTATTGGCGCTCCAGGGATTCAGGGAACCTTTCTGGCCATAGAAGATGCATCGAACAAAATTATAAGCGAAAACAAGTTGCGCGGCTGCGGTTATAAGAGCAAAAACCGTCATTAATACCTGTATATCCACCAATTCATCAAACATCGGAAATGCCGTGTTCTCATAATACCTTCTTGGGACCCCAGCCATACCCACAAAGTGCATGGGGAAGAAAATACCATAAGAGCCTACTGCCGTAACCCAGAAGTGGATATAGCCCAGATTTTTACTCATCATCCTGCCCTGGAACATTTTAGGATACCAGTGGTATATCCCGGCAAACATGCCATACAAAGCGGATATCCCCATTACCAGGTGGAAGTGCGCCACCACGAAATAAGTGTCGTGTACATTTATGTCAAGGGTGCTGTCGCCAAGAATGATCCCGGTAAGCCCGCCTGTTATAAAAGTTGATACCATGGCTATAGAAAAGAGCATGGCCGGGTTAAGCTGCAGATTGCCTTTCCAGAGGGTAGTAATCCAGTTAAACGCCTTTACGGCCGAAGGGATAGCTATTAAAAGGGTGGTAAATGTAAAAACCGACCCCAGGAAAGGATTCATCCCGGAGATAAACATATGGTGCCCCCAGACGATAGTCGAAAGGAATGCGATGGCCAGGATGGAGGCAATCATTGCGCGGTATCCGAAAATTGGTTTACGGGCGTTAACAGACATCACCTCGGAAACTATACCCATAGCCGGAAGAATCACGATATACACTTCCGGGTGCCCCAGAAACCAGAACAGGTGTTCGAACAAGACCGGTGAACCGCCCTGGTAATGCAGTACTTCGCCCTGGATAAAGATATCAGAAAGGAAAAACGAGGTTCCAAAACTCCGGTCCATAAGCAGCAACAACGCGGCTGAAAGTAACACGGGGAAAGAAATCACCCCGATTATCGCCGTTACAAAGAATGCCCAGATGGTCAATGGCAAGCGGGTCATGGACATCCCTTTGGTGCGCAAATTAATCACGGTTACAATATAATTCAGCGATCCGAGAAGGGAAGATGCAATGAATATGGCCATGGAAACAAGCCAGAGGGTCATTCCCAGCCCGGATCCGGGCTGGGCCATTGGCAGGGCGCTAAGGGGTGGGTAAATGGTCCACCCGGCAGAAGCCGGCCCCGCTTCCACAAACAGTGAAAGCACCATAATTACACTAGACGTAAAAAACATCCAGTAGGAAACCATATTCAGAAATCCCGAAGCCATATCCCTGGCGCCTATTTGTAAAGGGATCAACAGATTGGAAAAAGTTCCACTCAACCCCTGGGTCAATACAAAAAACACCATTATGGTACCGTGTATGGTTACCAGAGCGAGATACATATTGGCATCCATTACCCCGTCCGGGGCCCAATCGCCAAGAAACCATTCGAAAACTTTGAAAGATTCGCCGGACCAGGCGAGCTGCATACGGAACAATAAGGACATGGCAATGCCGATGACACCCATAATCAATCCAGTAATCAGATATTGCTTGGAGATCATTTTATGATCCTGGCTGAAAATATATTTGGTGACAAATGTTACCTTGTGATGATGTCCATGATCATGAGCATGATCGTCACTATGTTCGTGTCCTGTTGCTGACATAATCAAATGTTTATTATTTTAATTTTCTTTATATAGCCAGATCTTAATTCGCCGGCGTCATCTGTTGCCCGAAAGTCTTTTGGCCTGCAATCCACGCATTGTAATCCTCTTCAGACTCTACTATGATCTTCATTTGCATATTGTAATGCGATTTCCCGCATATCTTATTGCACAGCAGGATATAGTCGAATTCCCACGCATCCGAATTAGGCTCTCCCCCCGCAGCCCTATCGGCACGGATCTTATTTGTTCGCTTTACTTTTTCGATTACATCGGGGTTTTGCCTCATTTCTTCGGTGGTAATAGTGGGTGTAAATGAAAATTCGGTGATCATCCCCGGCACGCAGTTCATCTGAGCCCGGAAATGCGGCATATAAGCCGAGTGGAGTACATCCTGTGAACGCATTTTAAAATTGACCTTTCTTCCAACCGGCAGGTGAAGTTCCTTTACAATAACATCATCTTCGGAATAAGGATCCGATTCATCGAGCCCCAGGATATTTGCCCGGTTTATATCGATCATCCGAACATTGGATTCCCCCAGCACGTTATCTTCCCCTCCATACCTCGCTGTCCAGTTGAACTGCTGGGCATAGAGTTCCACGATAAGAGGGTCGTCTTCATCATTGATGTCCATGATATTCGTCCACGTATAAAGGCCCCAAAGTATAAGGCCGGCCAGAACGATCACCGGGATAATGGTCCAAATAAACTCCAGGCGGTCGTTATCCGCGAAGAAAAGGGCTTTCCTTCCTGGTTGCCCCCTGTATTTATATCCGAAATAATGCAGCAACGCCTGGGTAATGGTCTGTACAAAGAAAATGATACCCATGGAGACCAACATCAACTGGTCATAATCTCCCCCGTGCGCAGAGGCTGCCTCTGGCAACAGGAACTTGGAATATTTGTAAAAACTGAAGATGGTGATGGCATAGATAAAAATCAGGAAGGCTAACAAGAGGTATCCATTGTTCTTGTTATCACTGTCGTTCGCCACCTCGGAATTATCTGTCTTCAGCTGCGACAATTCAAAAATCCTGGTCATTTGCCAAATTGCAATTGCCACTAAAACTAAAACAGCTATGGTTAATACTACCGTCATCCTGTGAATTACTATTTTACAATTAAATTACTAATAATGAAATTGCCTGCTTTCCTCAATATAAGGGTTACGCACCGGCTGTAATGGAGCCATGGTAAATGCACGGAAAACCCAGAAAATGAACAATCCGGCGAAAAACAGCACCGCTCCGATCTCCGGGATACCAATATACCACTGGTCTCCCACCGTTGCAGGCATGATCATATTAAACACGTCCAGATAGTGCCCTGTGAGGATCACTATCCCAGTCATAATTACAAACCAGTTAATCCGCTTGTAATCGCTGTTCATAAGCAGAAGCAGCGGGAATACAAAATTCAGCGCCACCATTCCGAAAAAGGGCAGCTTATAGTCTTCAATCCGGGTTACGAAATAGGTGACCTCCTCAGGAATATTGGCATACCAGATAAGCATGAACTGTCCGAACCACAAATAAGTCCAGAATATACTGATCCCGAACATAAACTTGGCAAGGTCATGTATATGGCTGTCGTTCACATCAGGCAGGTAGCCCCTGGATTTAAGGTAAATGGCAAGCATGGCGATTACCGTGATACCAGACACGAACATACTGGCAAAGACATACCAACCAAAAAGGGTACTGAACCAGTGCGGGTCTACACTCATGATCCAATCCCATGACATTATAGATTCGGTAACCAGGTAAAATACCAGGAAGCCTGCAGACCACCGGAAATTCTTTTTGAAATTAACATTATCATCAGCTTTATCCTGAGCGAGGGAAAGCCTCCTTGAAACTTCCCTGTAAAGGATCCATCCCCCCAGAAATATGGCAGCACGGACAAGGAAAAAAGCAGGGTTAAGATAGCTGGCTTTTCCCTGAAGCAATTCGTCGTGTTCCACGACTTCCGGGTCCATCCACACAAAAAGGTGATTCAAATGCAGTACAGATAATACCAGCAATACAAAGACAATGATCCCTCCAGGCACCAAATAGGACGTGATACCTTCCATCACCCTGAATAGCATAGGGGACCATCCTGCCTGGGCGGCACGCTGAATAGCATAGAAGGCCAGGACCCCAAGGGCGATGATAAAGAAAAATAGGGCAGCCACATACAAGGCGGCCCATGGTCTGTTCTGCAACTGGTGCAACAAGTGCTCATCATGGGCAGCCCCATGGTCTGCCATATTTCCATGCTCCACTTCGGCGCCCATACCCGGCACCTCGGCATGGTCTTCCCCATGGCCGTCGTCATGGGAGGCTATCATCGCTTTTGCCTCCTCAACGCTGGAAGGGGCGGAAACAAATCCAATTCCAATCCCCAGTATCCCCACGGCCATTAAAATGAAGGAAGTAATTCTTAGTCTGTTAGAAAACGTGTACATAGCTACGTCCTTGTCTTATTGAGTTAAGTCTTGTTTGAGTTTCATTACATACTCGGACACCTGCCACCGTTCATTGTGGTCGAGTTGGTTTGCGTAAGAACCCATGGCATTCAACCCGTAATAGATCACGTGGTAGGTGCTTCCCACCGTGATATCACGGACGGGGTCAGCATAACTGGGTACCCCAAGAATCTTCTCCCGCTGTACAAGGAACCCCTGGCCGTCGCCACTTGGGCCGTGGCATACGGCACAATAAATGGCATAAAGCTCCGCGCCCTTCACTAAACTGGCTTCCGATTGCAGGGAATCAAGCGGGCTCCGCAGTGCCCGTGCAAGCTCCCTCCCTTCCAGGTCGTTTGCTATGGTATAGGGCATCCAGCCACGGGCTACTGTATTCTCCGCAGGCTGCCTTGCTTCCATATTATCAGGAAGGAAACCAATCTTGCC
>CAYSVQ010000032.1:0-2402 GCA_964434565.1 uncultured Flavobacteriaceae bacterium
CTTTAGTCCTTATCCTGTCTATAACCCTCATAGCACTCATGTGGTCGACCCCCGGATCCAGTCCGACTTCATTCATAAAAATCAGGCCGCATTCCTTTACTTCATTGTTCAGGGCCTTCATATCTTTGCTCACGTACGAAGCGGTCACAAGGTGCCTCTCCAGCTCGAGGCAATCCCGTGCAATGGTGATGTGCAAATGGGCAGGAAGCATGGACACAACTATGTCGGCATCCCCAACTGCGGATTTCCGCTCCAATTCACTGAAGATATCCAGGGCAAGAGTGGCGGTACATTTGTGATTACGAACAGCTTCGGGCAGGGCCGAGGGATTCAGGTCTGCAATAGTGATATGCAGGTTTTCAGATTCCGCTTTTTCAAGGAAGTAATCCAGCAAATAGGAAGTGGATTTTCCGGCACCGATAACCAGGATCTTACGAGGCATAAGTAAATATTACTATGGCTTGAACCCCAGCCTGGCGTGATTCCTGAGTAGGGATGGAAATTAACGGGTTATGCTTTTTCAATCCCCGGTAACACCCAGGCACAGCGGGTTCTTTGCTTTGATTTTTAAAAAATAACGCTTGCTAAGGTATCAAATTGTTACATTTGCAAAAAAATACAGCTTATAAGTTATGAACAAAACAATTCAGGGAAGCGGTATTTTGTTTGGTTTGCTGGCTGTGGTCCTTGGGGCATTCGGGTCGCATGGTTTAAAAGGGCTTATTCCCGAAAATGACCTGGAAGCTTACAGGACCGGGATCGATTACCAAATGTACCACGCACTGCTATTGTTGATTTTGGGAAACATGGGCCATTTGTCTGAAGCCAGCAAAAGATGGATTTTTTTGATCCTTACAACAGGGATTGTATTTTTTTCCTTTTCTCTCTACCTGCTTGCAATGAACAGCCTGACGGATGCCGACTTAAGCATTGTCGGAATCATAACTCCTTTTGGGGGCATTTTGCTTATATGCGGCTGGGTTTTACTGGCTTATCGGCTTTTTAAACCGTTCGCCCGCTGATTGTAGCGGAAGCTGTAAAAAGCAGTATATTATTATAATTCAAAATTTTAAGATCAATTCTATGAGTACCTCAAACCTTGTTGCGAAAACGATATCGCTGAAAGCATACGGGATAGAGACAGACCGGATTCGCTATCAGCTCGGCCCGGACGAATTACATGGGATTACCGTGAAAAAAGGAATGGGCGCAACCGCTTCTTCCGGAGCCCTTGCCATAGATACCGGGGAGTTTACCGGCAGATCCCCTCAGGACAGATTTATCGTGAAAGACGATATTACGCGGGATAAGGTATGGTGGGGCCCGGTGAATATTCCCTTTGAAAGGTCTGATTTTGACACCCTTTACAATAAAGTAACAGCCTATCTCGGGGAAAGGGAAGAATTATTCGTTAGAGATTGCTATGCCTGTGCCGATAAGGACTACCGCATTCAGTTGAGGGTTATTACGGAGTATCCCTGGTCCAACATGTTCGCATACAATATGTTTTTGCGCCCGGAGGAAGAAGAACTTAAGGATTTTGATCCGGAGTGGATAGTGATCAACGCCCCGGGGTTCCATGCAGATCCTGCGGTAGACGGTACCCGCGGGCATAACTTTGCCATTCTTAATTTCAGCAGCAAAATAGCATTGATCGGCGGCACCGGTTATACGGGAGAGATCAAGAAGGGCATCTTTTCCGCGTTGAATTTCCTGTTACCGGTATACAGGGAAACCCTCCCCATGCATTGTTCAGCCAATGTAGGGGAAGAAGGGGATACCGCAATCTTCTTCGGCCTGTCTGGCACCGGGAAGACCACCCTTTCCACTGATCCCCTGAGAAAACTGATCGGAGATGATGAACACGGGTGGACCAAGGACAACCGGATTTTTAACTTTGAAGGCGGCTGCTATGCCAAGGTGATCAACCTTTCGGAAGAAAATGAACCTGAAATTTATCGGGCGATCAGAAAAGGGGCCATCCTTGAAAATGTGGTCATGGGCAAGCAGGGAGTGGTAGATTACGGCGATACCTCGGTAACCCAGAATACCCGGGTTAGTTATCCGATCCATCACATAGACAACATACAATGGCCATCCATTGGCACTAACCCAACGAATATTTTCTTCCTTACCGCTGATGCTTTTGGCGTTTTACCGCCAATTTCCAAGCTAACCCCCAGTCAGGCGGCCTACCATTTTATATCGGGATATACAGCCAAGGTGGCAGGTACGGAAGCCGGGGTAGAAGAGCCAATCCCCTCCTTCTCTGCATGTTTTGGTGCCCCTTTTATGCCGTTGCATCCAACAAAGTATGCTGAGATGCTGAGCAGAAAAATGAAGGAATCGGGAGTCAATGTCTGGCTGGTCAAAACCGGGTGGACCGGAGGGCCGTATGGGAT
>CAYSVQ010000033.1:0-9641 GCA_964434565.1 uncultured Flavobacteriaceae bacterium
GGATCTGCCCAAGGTGGTAATCGCCGTGGATACGGATGCGTTCCCCCTTAAGTTTTGTCCAGTCGAAGTTAACAAAGCGCTTGCGGATCTCATTTTTCCTGTCAAGAAACACCTTGGCGAGTTCCAGGGAGCGCCCCTCAAGGCGGTGCATATTGTTTTCAACCACATTCAACCTGTTCTGGAATTGATATAACAGCCGGTTTTTAAGCCAAACCTCATAATCACCATTGAAATGAGTAGGCGTAAAGGCGGTATCGCTGAATTCCGAACCAAGGGCGATATGCATTTCAGCGGTCCTCCTTGCGAGTACCTGTAATTTCATAAAAAGGTTGAGGCCCACCCAATCAATAATCTGCGGTGGGACATCGTTGATCTGGAGCCGGTTAAACATGGTGGTTGCCGGAAGGCGGCTGATTTTAATATTTTTGGCCTCCAGGTTATCGAACACCTTTTTAAGCTCCTTCAGCATATAATCCCAGGCGTCCCCCTGGTTCGGCACCAATTCCTGCATCAGGGCGATAGTGATATTCGTGTTCTCCGAATCGGTAATATTGATGCTGCCCTTGTAAGCGGGTGTATTCTTGTACCCCTTGGTTTCCGACAGAAAGCGGCTCATTTCATAATCTGGGTTAGTATCGGAATAGATACGCCTGAAGAATTTAATCACGCAGTTATCGTTAATTATTATGGAAGTATTACTCTGTTCCAGACCCATAAAACGGGAGGTACGGTATTCGGTATCCGTAAAGTAGGCACTTTTGTGGTATCGTACTTTAGTTTTGTCGTTGGGAATCGCAGTGGCAATCCGCTCAAAGACCAGTTTCCTGAATGCTTCCAGGTTCAGTGCGTCTATGATAAAGCCTTCCTGGCCTTTAATCGCAAGGGGCAGGATACGGTCTTTTTCGGCGAAGCTCTCATCAGATACAAAGGCAATAGGAAGGAAATAATGCTGGAAAAAAGCTTCTTCAAAATTCACTTCCAGCAGCAGCCCGTAATATACCTCTCCATGCTGCTGTATCCTGAAGTATTCCTGCAGTTCTATATATTTTAATTTGCTGGCCTTGCCGGCATACCATCGCTCCTGCACGACATACTTTTCAAGGACGTCGGAAAGGAAGACTTTTAGAAAGTCTTTGTCGTCCATTAATTCCTCCCAGACTGTATCGAACTTATATGGGGGGCGCAAAACCGAATCTTTCTTTTTCTTAGTCATAACTCAACGCGAGATCTGGAAAAGGTGAAACGGAAGATTAGGGTTTAAACCGACGAAATTCCACTCGGTACTCCAGGTATAGCTATTGTCTGTCATCAGGTCCTTGATATGGAGGCGGAAACCCGGTCTCAGGGCCATGGCTTCAAGCGGCAATTGCACATAACCTTGTTGTGTGTTATGCGAATCGAGGCTGATAACAACGAGGATCTCGTCCGATTTGTCGTCATTCCATTTATAAAATGCAATAAGATGCTGATTCTCAATAAAGCAAAAGTGCACATTGTTGGTCTGTTGCAATGCGGGATGCGCCCTCCTGGCATGATTTATTCGGCTGATCAGATAAGTGACCTTATTTTCTACAGTCCAGTCCCAGGAGCGCACTTCGTATTTCTCACAATTAAGGTACTCCTCTTTTCCGGGCATGGCATCCGAAACCATATACTCGAAAACGGGCCCGTAAATCCCGATATTTCCGCACATGGTTGCAGCTAAGCTATAGCGTATGAGGTGCATGGCTTCGTTGGCGCCCTGCAGATGATAAGGGTTGATATCAGGGGTATTCGGCCAGAAATTAGGACGGTAGTATTCCCGCATTTCAGATTGGGTGAGTTCGGTAAGGTACCCGGTAAGCTCATGCTTGTCGACCCTCCAGGTAAAATAAGTATACGATTGTGAAAAGCCCTGCTTGGCCAGTTGCTGCATCACCTTTGGCCGGGAAAATGCCTCGGCGAGAAACAGTACATCCGGATGGTCTTTTTTTACATTGGCAATGAGCCAGTGCCAGAAGTAATAGGGCTTGGTATGGGGGTTATCTACACGAAAGATACGGATCCCGAAATTTACCCAGTAAAGGGTTACATTCAGCAATTCCTCCCATAGCGCCTTGAATTCAGGCGATTCGAAATAGAAATTAACAATGTCCTGGTATTTTTTGGGAGGATTTTCTGCGTATTGTATGGTGCCATCAGGACGCTTCCTGAACCAATCTGGGTGCGCTTTTACGTAGGGGTGATCCGGGGCGGCCTGGAATGCCAGGTCCATCGCTATTTCCAGCTCGTGTTCGGCAGCTTTCCCTATCAACCTTTTAAAGTCTTCTTCAGTTCCAAGTTCCGGATGAATGGCTTTATGACCGCCCAGTTGAGAGCCTATTCCCCAGGGTACCCCTGAATCGCCTTCTGCCGCCATGGTAGCATTGTTTTTTCCTTTGCGGTTTACCTCCCCGATCGGATGCACCGGTGGGAAGTAAAGTGTATCGAAACCCATTTTGGCAATCCTGGGAAGCAGGCGTTCACAATCTCTGAAAGTACCGTGTTTTCCTTTTTCCGGGGACGAGGAACGCGGGAAGAATTCATACCATGTGCTGAAACTGGCCTTCTTCCTGTCTACATAAAGCTCAAGGGATTTACTAAGGTTTGGGAACTTTCGCTGCGGGTGTTTCAGGAATAATTGGTGCAGCTTATCGGAGACCGCAATTTTTATAGCCGCTTCATATTCATTCTCATCTTTAAAAACAACCATCCAGGCGGCGACATTTTCCTTATCCCTGGCTGTAGTTTTACCTGCCAGGTGCTCCAGGTGTTGAATCCCGTCGAGTAATTCACTTCGCACATATTGCTCGTCCTTAAGTTTTGCTTCAATCCCATGCTGCCAGTTAAGGGCGTGGTCTACCCAGGCCTGAATGGAATATTCGTAAAAGCCTTGTTTTTCTACCCTGAATTCGGCGCGATAAACATCGTTACCCTGTTCCACCATCCGCACTTCCCGTGGTTTGGAATCTCTTTCGTGGCGGTATAGTACTTCGGCCTGAATGACATCATGCCCATCGGGGAAAATATCGGCCCAAACCACCACACTTTCGCCAACAACACGTTTAATAAAATGGGTGCCGCATTGCAATTGGGGATTGATGTTCTCTATGACGACCCGTTGGTGCCTGAACATATTTTTACTTTGATCGTTTCGCATTTCCTTAAATGTAACAGTTTTTTATTACAATTTGAATTTCTCCGGACTTCATTCAGGAAACCGGAATGTTTCCGGTGAACTGCTGCAAGCCGGCACTTACGTAATCCTTATTTATTACTCATCACTAAATATTCCCAGGGCTGCAGCCGTAATCCCATACAGGTAGTCAGCCTCACGGGACTTTGGTCGAACACATTCGTGTAGGCTCCCGCAGGATAATTGCCCTGAAGGGTAATTTCCTGTGTTAGCCCGGACAGGTTGATGATTACCACCACTGCTTCCCCTTCTTTTTCCCTGATAAAGGCATATACAAAAGCATCCCTGCCTGTTGGTATTTTCCGGAGCCTGCCCCCTTCGTTCCCGTTCCATAAGGCGCGGTTGCGTTGTTTGAGCCGGAAGAGGGTTTTGTAAAAGCCAGAGTACCTGTAATTTCCCCAGGCTATTTCATCCTTTCCGAAAAACGCATACTGCCTGTCTACTGCCGATTCCTGCCCTGAATACAGGAGGGGCATGCCATCTAAAGTAGCCATGAGCACTGCAAAAGCCTTATGCCCGGTACCAAAGCGCCGGAACTCGGTACCCGCCCAGGCGTTCTCGTCATGATTAGATGTAAAATACATCTTATACCCCTTTTTATAAGCTTTATGTTGCCTTCTCAATTGCCTGTCTATATCCAGGGCTGTGAACTCCCCTGAGAACCCGGTATCATCCCTAGCAATATTCCCCTTAACCAGTTTCCTGCCTTCATTATTTGCAGCCATCCTGCAGCGTGCAATCCCATTGAGAACATGCAGCATATTCCATCCGTAATCCATAACGAAGGCGCCACTGTTAAGAAGGGCTGGGATTTCCGCTTCCGCCAGCAAAAACAATGGTTTTATAGCATAGAGCAAATCCGTGCATTCATCCCAGAAATCTGCAGGGACCCCATGCGCCACGTCCATTCTGAAACCATCTACCCCTCCCTGTTTTACCCAGAATTCCAGGGCAGCGGTCATGGCGCTCCGCATCTCAGGATTGCGGTAATCCAGAGCGGCTACATCCGTCCAGCCCCAGGGTTCCCCCGTTTCAAGATTAAGCGGCTCGCCAATGTTCCCCTCCTCGTCTCTGGTATACCATTCGGGGTGTTCTTCTATCCATAAATGATCCCAGCCCGTATGGTTGGGCACCCAATCCAGGATCAGATACATCCCGGCCGTATGTACCGCATTTACCATACGCATGAAATCGTCCATGTTGCCAAAGTCAGAGTTAACGTTCTGGTAATCGGCAACTGCATAGGGACTTCCGAGCTCCCCTTTCTTTTTCTTCATGCTTACCGGCTGTACGGGCATAAACCAGAGAATTTTAATCCCCATATCCTTCAGTCTCGGAAGGTGCCGTTCAAAGGCCTTAAATGTCCCTTCCCTGGTATAATGCCTCAGGTTCACCTCATAGATCACCGCATTGCGGTGCCATTCAGGAAGGCGGGGTTTATTCTGCCTGCTTACAATTTCCTGAGACGGACTCATATTATCTGATTCCTTTAATTACCGGCCGTAACCAAACCCTGGGTACAGCCATTACTACATACCGGCAACGGGACCGGTTTTAAATATTCGCGGTACTTTCCATCGCCCATTATTCAGAAACGCCTGAAAAATATTTGATTGATAATCTTCAGACCCGTATAAGCCCGGAACCATTATAAGTCTGCTAGCCCACTTCCTTAACATCAATGGTTGCCGTGTCTTCAACCCTTAATGTCAGCAAGCCTGAAAGGATCATGGCTATTCCCCCTACTATCAGGGCATATACCGGCTGCCCGTCAAAAAAGGCGCTTACCAGATACCCAAGGATGGTGGCCGCGACGATTTGAGGGATCACTATGAAAAAATTAAAAACCCCCATATAATAGCCCATTTTCTTAGGCGGGAGGGCACCCGCCAGCATTGCATAGGGTACCGAGAGGATGCTCGCCCAGGCGATTCCTACCCCTACCATGGAAAGGATAAGCATGGATGGGGAGGTAATAAAATAGACCGAAATCAATCCCAACCCCCCAAGGCTGAGGGCGATCAGGTGGGTTATTTTCCTGCTGGTTTTCTTAGCCAAAACAGGGAGCAGGAAGGCCACCAGGGCAGCTACCCCATTATAGACCGCAAAGAGTACCGTAACCCAGTCGGCCGCATCGTTGTACAACTGGGAGGTGGTGTCCCGGGTTCCGTAAACGTGGCCGGTTACGGCCTGGGTGGAATATATCCACATCGAAAAAAGGGCAAACCAGGAAAAAAACTGCACGTAAGCCAGTTGTTTCATGGTCGCCGGCATATAGAGCAGATCTGTCATGATCTCTACAAAACCGGTGCGCCCGCGCTGTCTGCGAACATAGGCAGCCAGGACAAAGAGCAGGCCCACGACCAACAGCCCGACTGTTAGAATATAAAGCTCCTGTTTTAGTCCGAAATAATAAGGGAAGAGGGTGGCCAGAACCCCGATTGTAATCAGGATCCCACCATAGACCGACAGTTTTCTGATCCGCTGGCGGTTTTCCTCCGGACTTTGTTCGGGCTGGGCAACTGCCTTGTTCTCCTCAAATGCTTCGAGTTCTTCAGGGCTGTATTCGCGCGACCGGATGACTGTCCATAATACGGCTAAAAAAAACACTATGGCACCCATATAAAACGACCATTTCACGGAGTCTGGGATAATCCCTTCCGGAGCGGTATTACTCAGGCCCAGCCAGTTGGTAAAGACATAAGGCATCATTGAGCCTACCACCGCCCCGATTCCAATAAAAAAACTCTGCATGGCAAAACCCAGGGTCCGTTGGTCTGAGGGCAGATTGTCGCCTACAAAAGCCCTGAATGGTTCCATAGAGATGTTTATGGAGGCATCCATAATCCAGAGCATGCCTGCCGCCACCCAAAGGGTTGGGGAGTTGGGCATAATACAGAGCGCAATGGAAGCCAGGATGGCACCTACCAGGAAATATGGCCTGCGGCGCCCCAGCTTTGTCCAGGTGCGGTCACTGAAATACCCAATGATGGGCTGCACGACCAGGCCGGTAACCGGGGCTGCTATCCAAAGGATGGGTATATCGTCTACGTTGGCACCCAGGGTTTCAAATATCCGTGAGGTGTTGGCATTTTGAAGGGCAAACCCGAATTGGATCCCCAGAAAGCCGAAACTCATGTTCCAGATCTCCCAGAAACCCAGTTTACGCTTTTCCATAATAGTAACAATCGTTTAGTTAGCTATTTTGACAAGCGGGTACACTTATCAAAACTTACATTGGGCGAGAAGTGAAAATATAGGTTTTGACGTGTTTAAATATAGCATAAATTTTTAATCCGCAAATTTCACAATGGTTTTTTCGTGGACTCCCGTTCAATCAGGGAGGTTTTGATTATCTGGGTATAAAAGGAACCGTCTGTTTCGTCTTCTTCAAGCCTGTCGATGAGCATGCGGGCGGCTGCCTCCCCCATTTCCATACCGTGCTGGGCAACCGTGGTGAGGGTGGGAGAAGCAGTTCTGGACAGGATGCCGTCTGTAAACCCCACAAAGGACACGTCTTCGGGAATTTTCAACCCTTTTCGTTTGGCTACCTTCATGGCCGTGACCGCAAAAAACTCATTTACCGCGAAAACACCGTCGAATTCCTGGCTATCAAATAAATCCGAAATAAGCTGTTCACTGTGATTGTTATCTTCAATTTTTACTATGAGTGCTTCTTCCACAGCTATTCCGTTTTCGGTTAAAACCCTGATGTATCCCTCGGTGCGCAGCCTGCCCACACTCAGGTAATCTATAGTGGTGATCAGGGCAATACGCCTGCAACCGCAAGACAACAGATAGCTGACTGCTTCATAAGCTGCCTGGGTATCGTCAACTATGGCCTTATCACATGGGATTTCATCTGCCACCCTGTCGAACATTACAATTGGCATCCCTTGTTCAACCGCTTCCTGCAGGTGGTGGAAATCCTTCCTGGCCTGGGTTTCTTTGGCAAGGGAAATTATAAACCCGTCTATGCTCCCGTTGGCCAGCATCTGCATATTCACCACTTCCTTTTCAAAAGACTCTCCGGACAGGCATACAATTACATTATACCCCCTGGCATGGGCGATGTAATCGATACCTTCGATGACGGTTGTAAAAAAATGGTGTACAATCTCGGGGATGATGACCCCGATATTCCGGGTGCGCTGATTTTTTAAGCTGATGGCAATATTATTCGGGCGGTAGTTGTAAAATTTTGCAAAAGACTGGATCTTATCGCGGGCCTCACGGCTTATCTCCTTACTGTCGCGAATAGCCTTCGATACTGTAGATATTGAATATCCCAGCTCATTGGCAATCTGTTTGAGGGTAATTTGCTTTTTCATGTTTTAAAGCAACGCTTGTTGAGGAAAGGTATTCAATTTTTCCAAACACACACCACGCTTAGTCCTTTTCAGTTTTTTGTCGGGAAATGGATAAGTTATTAACACGAAAACGATTTTTTATTCGTCTTAAAAAAATAATCAGCAATTACGCAATTTATTACTAAACTATTTGCATATATTTAAATCTGAGAAGTGAAAATTTAAGAACTTGATAATTTATCGGGTTCTATCCGGTTATTTAGGAAGTTAGTTTTATTTACGGTTGCATATAGTTCGTTATGTATATGGCGAACTATATGTATTTTAGTACCTTTCAGAACCCCCCCCCACACGTATTTATTATAAGGGAGTACCCTGATCCTTTTGGCGTGGAATCCTGCCTTATTTTATTCCTCATATTATTTTTGGAACGCTTTTTGTTTTTAACAGTCCAAAGCATCCGGCCAGGGTCCGGCAGCTAAGTAAAATCATTCATTAAACAGCTAAGATTATGAAAAAAATATCCAGTATCCTCGGAATTGTACCCGCCCTCTTCTTTATTTCATGCGAAGGGCCTGCAGGCCCCCCCGGACCTCCCGGGTTCGACGGATTTGACGGCGCAGACGGCGTAAATATCCTGGGCACGGTCCTGGAAATTGAGGGCGACTTTACCGCCGAAAACGATTATGCGATTTTTTACGAATTCCCGCAGACCACTGAAGTATTCGAATCGGATGTCGTATTGGTATACGTGCTTTGGGACCAGACAGAAGACGGCAACGGCGACCCTGTGGATATCTGGCGCCTGCTTCCCCAGACCCGCATCCTGGAACAGGGCTTGCTACAGTATAATTTTGACCATACTTTTTTTGATGTAAGTATATTCCTGGAGTCTGATTTTGATCTGGGAACACTGCAGCCGGGGGATACGGATAACCAGGTCTTCCGGATTGCCATCCTGCCCGCCGACTTTGCCCAGGGTGCCAAAACAGACCTTACAGACATTAACCAGGTGATGAGTAGCCTTAATGTTAAGGAATCGGATATTCAAAGGGTTAAGTTATAATTCACAACCTTTTTACCTTATGAAGCAGCGGGCAGATTATTTCTGCCCGCTTTTTATTCAGGCCACCAGCTGAAAGGATATTTAATATTTATCGTCTAAAACCATATATTGGAAAATAAAACACCATGCTAAAAAAAATCGCAGTTTCCCTTTGCCTGCTCCTTGCAGGCTGCAAAGGCGTATCCCAGGAAAAGGAACTGAATGACGCTGAGGAAAGTCAGCAACAGGCCTACAGCGTAAACAAAACCGAAGACGAATGGCGTAAAGAACTCAGCGATATGGAGTTTTATGTCCTCCGAAAGGCAGGAACGGAAAACGCCGGTTCCAGCGAACTTCTAAATAACAAGGAAGAAGGCACTTATGTTTGCGCGGGTTGTGGTACAGCCCTGTTTAAAAGTGAGCATAAATTTGATTCGGGTACCGGATGGCCGAGTTTCGACAGGGCGATTGAGGGAAATGTGGACTATGAAACAGACTATGTTGTAGGATATGCACGAACCGAGGAACACTGTGCGGTATGCGGGGGACACCTGGGGCATGTATTCGATGACGGCCCGGCGGCAACTACGGGCAAAAGGCACTGCATTAACGGGGCCGCCCTAGATTTCATCCCGGATAGAAAATAGGTGCTGGCAACCGCCTAAGGTTATTTCAATAAAAGGGCCGGCAGGCATGGAACAACAATAACTCTTAGCCCTTTAAAAAATTATCTTTCAATTGCCCGTAGCCGCATTACTAAAGCTATGGGCTTTCAGTTTGGTTTTGTACCTTTGGCACTTCACTTTTTCAGGTATAAAAAATTCACTATTTCATGAGCAACTTCGACATTATTGTTTTGGGTAGCGGACCCGGGGGGTATGTAACGGCTATAAGGGCTTCCCAGTTAGGTTTTAAAACGGCGATTATTGAAAAGGAGAGCCTCGGGGGTGTATGCCTCAACTGGGGCTGTATTCCTACCAAAGCCCTGTTAAAATCCGCCCAGGTGTTCAACTATCTGCAGCATGCCGAGGATTACGGACTTGTAGTTAAGGAGGCAGACAAGGATTACGGG
>CAYSVQ010000034.1:0-2744 GCA_964434565.1 uncultured Flavobacteriaceae bacterium
TCATTAAACGTGAGTTGTAACCCGGGTACCATGTAATTTTCTTTCCCGTTTAACCACCAAAGATACCCGTAAGCGGGGTTAAGTTCCTGGGAGGTACTTTTCATTGCAAGTTCATAGCTTTGGTCGGCCAGGAGGGCAGTGTCCTCCCATTGCCCGCCGTTCAGGGCGAGCAGGCCAAAACGTGCCATGCTCCTGGCATTGCTGAAATAAACGTTATTTAAACCATTGGTAGAAAACCAGAAACCATTCATTCCTATCCTGTTGCGGAGCCTGGAATTGAAATAGGCACTGTAGCTGCCCGAAGTCGCAACTTCCACAACTTTTTCCAGCAAGGTATATGGACCGTTATGATACGCCCAGCGCGTACCCGCGTCCGCTGTGTATTCCAGGCAATCGGGGGTAACACAGTCGAAGGAGATTTCGTCAAGCCCACTGGTCATGCTTAGCTGGTGCCAAATGGTAATCAGGGCTTCTTTTTCCGGGGCTGCGTCTGTCCATCCGTTACCCAGATAGTCGGAAGTTTTGTCATCCAGGTCAAGATAGCCTTCCTGTTGGGCAATGCCCACCGTATATGCCGTAAGCGTTTTGCCTGCGGAGGCCCAGTACCATAGGCTATCTTTGGTAAATGTGCCAAAATATTGCTCCAGGGCTATTTTACCGTCTTTGAGGATAATAAAAGCCCTGGTCTTTTTTTCCTCCAGAAGCTCAAAGAGCGGAGGTACAGCTTCAGTAGCCCATCCCAGTTCTTCAGGTGATATGGTTTCCCATTCTTCTGAACCGATCCCCGGGAAATACATAGACGTGGCAGGGTCCGGATCCTTTTCGGGCTCCGGCCCGCTACCATCATCGGAACAGCCAGCAGGCATGAAGGTGGCTATCAGAATAAACAGGAGTTGGTAGAAATATTTCATGGTCCGTACAATTTTTGCGTATGCCCGGATACTAAAACGCTCAAACAGCAAGAATTCGTCTTTCATTAACTCAAATCCTTCTCCATGTCGTATTTTTGCGGCTAATTTCATACAGGCATGCGAACTAAGTCGATTAAAAAGAATACCATCAACGTGGTTACCCTCGGATGTTCCAAAAATGTCTATGATTCCGAGGTGCTCATGGGGCAGTTAAAGGCCAGCAACAAGCGGGTGGTGCACGAAGCGGCGGGCAACATTGTGGTTATAAATACCTGCGGGTTTATCGCCAATGCCAAGGAAGAAAGTGTAAATACCATTCTGGATTATGTTCAAAGAAAGGAAGCGGGGGAGATCGATAAGGTATTCGTTACGGGTTGTCTGAGTGAGCGGTATAAACCGGAATTGCAGCAGGAAATCCCGAATGTTGATGCCTACTTCGGCACTCAGGACCTGCCCCGCCTGCTAAAAGCACTTGGTGCTGATTACAGGCATGAACTTATCGGCGAACGCCTCATAACCACTCCCAAAAACTACGCCTACCTGAAGATTGCAGAAGGTTGTGACAGGCCATGTTCGTTCTGTGCTATTCCCCTAATGCGCGGAAGTCACCGGAGTACCCCTATAGAATCGCTGGTTACCGAAGCCCATAACCTGGCGGCCGTGGGAGTGAAGGAATTAATCCTTATAGCCCAGGACCTCACCTATTATGGCCTGGATCTTTACCGGAAGCGGGCGCTGGCCGAGCTGTTAAAGGCTCTGGTTAAAGTTGATGGCATAGAGTGGATCAGGCTTCATTATGCTTTTCCAACAGGCTTTCCTATGGAGGTGATTGAGGTGATGAGGGAAGAACCGAAGATTTGCAACTACCTCGATATCCCGCTGCAGCATATTTCAGACAAGATCCTTAAAAGCATGAGGCGGGGCACCAGTCGTGAGAAAACTACCAGGCTTCTCCGCAACATCCGGGAAGCCCTCCCAGGAATTGGGATCAGGACCACGCTCATCACGGGTTATCCGGGGGAAGAGGAAGAAGATTTCCAACAATTGAAACGCTGGGTCGGAGAGATGCGTTTTGATCGGCTGGGTTGCTTCACATACAGTCATGAGGAGAATACGCACGCCTACCTCCTTGATGACAATGTGCCGGAGGAAGTAAAACAGCGGCGTGCCAATGAGATCATGGAACTTCAGGCACATATTTCCTGGGAACTCAACCAGGAACGGATCGGCAAGACATATCGATGCATGATCGACAGAAAAGAAGGCAATTACTTCGTAGGCCGTACAGAGTATGACTCGCCCGATGTGGATAACGAAGTCCTGATCGATGCTGCCAGACACTACCTCAAAACAGGGGAATATACAGACATTGAGATAACCGGGGCCTCTGACTTCGATTTATATGGCGTTCCGGCTTAGTTTATCGTTTATTAAAGGTTAGAAGTACGAGGTACCAAGTAACGCAACCCAGCCTTGAACCTTGAACCTAAATTCCCCTATATATTCACAAAAATATGGCCGGCAAGAGGG
Source organism: uncultured Flavobacteriaceae bacterium (assembly GCA_964434565.1). GTDB lineage: Bacteria > Bacteroidota > Bacteroidia > Flavobacteriales > Flavobacteriaceae > Zeaxanthinibacter. The sequence goes on from CAYSVQ010000034.1 coordinate 2,442, forward strand.
ATACTCCTGAGGTCTTCCTCGGTTTCATGCAGTACGATGCCATGTTCCAGGTAAGCTTTCAGATTGGTCAGCCAAAAGGTCCAGCCGTTGCTGCAGCCAACATGGATTCCCAGTTTGGCATCCTCGTTTGTGGGAATATTTTCCTGCCGGAGGCTAAGGAGGACTTTGTCGCCTTCGATTAACAAATCAATTGTTACTTTGCAGGATCCTGCAAAGGAAAACACCAGCCTGTCCCGCCCATTGGCCTCGAGTATCCGGCCGCTTTCCTTCCCGTCCCAATTGTACCATTCCCATACATAAGTA
>CAYSVQ010000035.1:0-14949 GCA_964434565.1 uncultured Flavobacteriaceae bacterium
GAATGATTATCGGGCAGTTTACCATTGAGGAATACGAAATATATATCCGGAATTCTTCGGCCCTCAACAAACGTATGATGAATATGGTCATCGAGCGGCTTAAAGATCAGATCCAGCTGTTTGAGGCAACAGTGTTAGTGCAGGACCGATTCGCCGTTTAAATCTGTGGTCAGGATCTCACTCATAAGATCGAAATAAGGGCGAATAGCCTTAAAGGAAAGGTTCACCTCCTGAATAAAACCCGGGCTTACTACCTCGGAATCGGTAAAATGGCGGACGAAAATAAATCGTTTCTTCCGGATAAGATCAATATTGGGGTCGTCTTTGCTGAATCCCCTGGGGGCTGATTTTAGTTCTTCCCCAACCAGCCCGCCCCATACTTTTTTGAATGCAGGCTCATTTATCACGGCACGAAACCTCCCGGCATCGAGCTCCAGTTCCTTGCGGATTCTTAAGAGGTCTTGCGGCTCAGGTTCCCAGAATCCGGCTGCCATAAAACTTTCCCCCGGTTTTATCTGAAGGTAATAGCCGCCGCGCCGTTCGGCTCCGGCCCTCGAAAAAGACCCGGCAAAGTAAGGTTTATAGGGGGTCTTGTCATTGGAGAACCGTACGTCCCGGTAAATCCTGAACATTTTCACCTGCTCTATTTCATCATGGGCGCCCAACCGTTCCTTCAGCTCTTTATAAAAGCCCTTTACCCCTGTTTCGAGCCGCTTGAACGTCTTCTTTTGTTCGGTGAACCACTCACGGTTATTGTTTTTCTCCAATTGTTTAAGAAAATCAAGTACATCCCTGGTAATTAAATCCTTTGCCATCCGACCAATTCAAATAAATTTTAAGCTAAAGTTAACCCTTTTACAAAAGCCTATTTTTAAATATTGGTTAATTTTGAATCACTAAGCAACCATAGATGGACAGATCCCCGATTATTAAAAAGATCATCGACAACAAAAAACAACCCAACCTCAGGTACCGTTTAAAGAGCATGGCAGAGAAATTTACAGATCTGCTGTTCCTCACCCTTTTTGATATAGAAACCCCGGTTGAAGAAAACCTGGAATCCCTGGAAAAAAAATTTGACGAACTTGTAGACCTGGCATGCTGGGATGTGGAAAAATCCTGCAGCGCGGTTTGGGATAATTATGTAGAAAGGCTACCGGTAGTGCTCGAAAAACTAAATCTGGATGCGGAGGCCATTGCCAGTTGTGATCCCGCCTCGCTTTCAATTGAGGAAGTGTATATGGCATATCCCGGTTTTTATGCTATCGCAATCTACCGCCTGGCCCACGAACTCCACAAGTTCGGTTTCCCCCTGGTACCCCGGCTGATGACAGAATATGCCCACCGGCAGACGGGTGTAGATATCAACCCTGGCGCGAAAATCGGCGATTCCTTTTTTATAGACCATGCCACAGGTGTGGTTATAGGCGAAACCGCCGTAATTAAAAACAATGTGAAAATATATCAGGGGGTTACCCTGGGGGCCCTTTACGTAGCCAAAAACCTTCAGAAAACCAAAAGGCACCCAACCATAGAAGACAACGTAACTATATATGCCAATGCCACCATCCTGGGAGGAGATACCGTAGTCGGGGAAAACTCGGTAATTGGAGGTAACGCCTGGCTAACTTCATCTGTACCGCCTAATTCCACAGTTTTTCACAGCCCGGAGATAAAGATTAAAACCGCGCCTCATGTCTCATAGCCTTGTAGATTTAATCGGGAATACCCCCATGGTGGTTTCCAAGGCACTGAATCAAAATAAAAATGTTACCCTCTATTTTAAAATGGAAGGCCACAATCCTGGGGGCAGCGTAAAAGACAGGGCTGCTTACAATATGATCAGGAGCGGACTGGAACGCGGTACCATAAACGAACATACCAAATTAATCGAAGCAACCAGCGGGAATACCGGGATCGCCCTGGCCATGATCGCCGGCCTTTATAAACTCAACATAGAACTGGTAATGCCCGAGAATTCTACGAAGGAACGGGTTCAGACCATGAGGGCATACGGCGCCAATGTAGTGCTTACCCCAGCAGATAAAGGTATTGAAGGCGCCAGGGATTATGCTGAGGATAAGGTTAAACAGCAGGGATATTTTATGTTGAACCAGTTTGCGAATGACGACAACTGGCGGGCACATTATAAGACCACCGGGCCTGAAGTCTGGAGGGATACGGCAGGCGCCATTACCCATTTTGTTTCTGCCATGGGAACCACGGGAACCATTATGGGGACTTCAACTTATTTGAAGGAGAAAAACCCGGCGATAAAGATCGTTGGGGTACAACCAGATGAGGAGGCCAGTATTCCGGGGATCAGGAAATGGTCGCCCGAATACCTTCCAAAAATATTTAATCCCGCCAAAGTAGATCAGTTGCTCGAAGTTAGCGAAGAAGAAGCCAGGCAGATGGCACGGCGCCTCGCCCGCGAGGAAGGGATTTTTTCCGGGATGAGCAGTGGCGGTGCCGCAGCCGCCGCCCTCCGTTTGATTGAAACCCTCGACAGCGGCGTAGTTGTAACCATCATCTGTGACCTGGGCGACCGCTACCTGTCTTCAGACCTTTTCGAATAAAGGAAAAGCAATTCAATTGCAGGGTTAGCGGCAATGCCTTAAAAAAAACAGCCCCAACAGGAGCTGTTTTATCTAATATCATTGGAGTTTATTCCTTCAGCAAAACACTTTACATGCCTTCCGGCTTGTCCATTTCTTTATACGCAACTATAATAATCAATCTCGGCGCCATTCTGATCAGTGAAAATAAAGGACTCTTTTCCTATTTTCGCATCCTTTATGCGGATGCTCTGAGCATTTAAGATCCGGAAGTTTTAGCCGTCCTCCAGGCTTAGCACGATCTCATCGCCATTGGTTACCAATACAAAATCCGAACCGGAATTTGCCTCATACCGGAACCTGATCTGTTCGTCATAATCATCATCCGCATCATTGTCTATTTTAATAATTTTTACGATTTCCTTTTTAGGGAATTCCTTGTCGCGGTTAACCATGCCGGCCTCATCATCCTCCAGTTTTATTTCCTGTTGCTTCACCATAGTGATGCTTACAGAATTGCGGATAACCTTGTCGCCCATGACAATCTTATAGGTTTTCTCGGTTGTCTCGGATACTATTACTTAGTCGGACCCGGAATTCACGGCCTTTGTATCTGAATCGACTTGCGCACTTAAGCTACAGAGGGCGAACATTCCCAGAAAAAGTCCTGTTTTATTAGCAATGGGTTTCATGTTTTTGCTTTTTATCAGAAATTTATTTACTTATTGTGGCAGTCCGCTGCCCTGATGTACCCTGGTTTTTCACCCGTGGTACACAGTTTTTATGCCTTTGCGGTGCTTTTCAGATGTTCGGATTTATCCTTGTTCCAGGCATCCAGCATCCAGCTGGTTTTCTCGAGTTCACGGATATAAGCGCCAATAAGGTCTATGGTTCCTTCATCATTCACAGCTTCGGCCTTTCTTACCACCACAGCCATTTGTTTTAGCAACTTTCCGTGTGCGTCTAATGTTTCCCTGACCATTTCCCTGTCGTTTAGCGAAATGGTACTTTCCTCAATGGAAGAAGCCTCCAGGTACTCACTGTAGTTGCTCATGGGATGGTACCGGAGCGTGAGGATCCTCTCGGCAATCTCATCGATTTTGGTCCGCGCATCAACATATAGTTCTTCAAATTTCTCATGGAAGTCAAAAAAATTCACCCCCAGGATATTCCAGTGAAAATTGCGCAGTTTTTGATAGTATACATGGTAATCGGCCAGCAGGGTGTTTAATTCCATCACCACTGGCAATAACTTCTCTTCGTTCATATTTAAATAACTCATATCGTTTGTGTTTTAATTAAGATGTAGCCGGAAATACGTTGCTGAGGTTTTCAGAATATCCGGGAGTCCCGGCCCAGGTGCTGCAGAAGTCGCAACAGTAATAATATAAGAGAACTGGCTGTGAAAACAAGGGATTTAACGGCCTTTAACGCTAATTATCAAGCATTAACATAACGAATGTTAAAGCCAGCCTTTTCTTTTAAAGAAAATTAACATAAGGATCAGAATTAAGAACATCAGCCCTAGAATGGCGAAGTATCCGTAATCCCAACTTAGTTCGGGCATTCTTTCAAAATTCATCCCGTAAATTCCGGCGATGAACGTGAGCGGGATAAAGATGGATGCCATTATGGTCAGGACCTTCATTACTTCATTCATCTTATTGCTAACACTGCTCATATACATTTCCATCAGGCTTATAGTCATCTCACGGTAAATATGAAGGGCCTCGTTAATCTCCGTACAATGGTCGTGGACATCGCGGAGAAACAGTTTGGTATCCTTGCCAATAAGGGGGTTCTCACTTTCAATAAGCCTGTTTACCAGTTCTTTAACCGGGAAAATCCATTTGTGCATCCTAAGCACTTCCTTTTTAAGTTCCTGTATTTTTCTTGCAGTTTCAGGCCTGGGGTTGTAATACACTTCATCTTCCAGAACTTCAATCCGTTCAAATACATGTTCCCCTACTTCCAGGTAACCGTCTACTATGGCATCAATCAGTGCAAAGAACAAATAATCTGATCCCCGGTTTCGGATACGGCCCGATTTGTTTCGTATCCGTTCCCTTACCCCGTTAAATACATCTTCCTTAAGTTCCTGAAATACCAGCACCTTGTCTTCAAACAGTGTCAGGGCAGAATGTTCCACAATCAATTGCTGTTTTTCATCCAGGTAGAGCATTTTCAGGACCCCGAAAATATAGTCTTCATATACATCTATTTTAGGGCGCTGCTGCGTGTTTATGGCATCTTCCAAAACCAGGGGGTTGAGCCGGAACTCCTTCCCCAGGTTTTCAATGAACTGCTCATCGCTGATGCCAATCACATCTATCCAGGATGTTAAGTCTTCCTTTTTTTTATTCCCGGCTCCGGAAAGAGGTTGGTTGTTTAATTCCCTGTATTCCTGTGCAGAATACTCAATAATATTCAGGGTACTGCTCATCCCTTCCCGCTGGCCGACATAGATGATCGCGCCAGGGCTCTTGCCCTTTTTTTTAATCATCCGGGACAAGTGTTTTTTCTGGGATTTAAGGTGGTTTTTGGGCTTAGACATCGCTCATTTTTTTATAAATATAGGTAAGTAGGATCTCACTCGTCGAAATACAGGCGGTGCAGCAGGAGCCCTGAGCCCGGGGCAACATAGGTGAGCATCGTTTTATTTCCAGGCTCCAGGGAAGCTCTTAAGTCTTGCAGGCAGAGCTCCTTCTTGCCCAAACCTATCAATGCGCCCATTATCATTCGAACCTGGTATCGCATAAAACCCTGCCCGCGTACCCGTAACATAAATGAAATTTCAGGGAAAAAATTAGCCTGCAGCAATTCGTTCTTCTCTATTTTGCAGCTGGTTACCGTACGTACAAACTGCCTCCCGTTCCTGCCCCTGGTGGTGTATGCCCTGAAATCGTGGGAGCCTTCATAAACCAGGGCTGCATCGATCATCTGCCCGATGTCTAATTCCCCAGGAATCCCTGCCATAAAAGGGGCACAAAAAGGATGAGGTTTTGGGCCGTGGGTAAAGAAGTAGAGGTATTCCTTTTCCCTGCAACTGTTTATAATGTTAAACCCGGCTTTTGTTTTCTGAATAGTAAGGGCACGGATATCGGGCGGAAGATTATTGTTCAATTCATCAAGAAAACCTTCCTGATCGGGCAACGGATCACCCTCAAGAAAACATTCGAAAGCTGCCTGCAAGGCAGAAACCCTGGCGTCTGTACGCCCGGCCCCCAGTAATTTAAACTTCCTGTCGGGCAGTACAAACCGCAATGTTTTAAGCAACATCCCCTCCACCGTCTTTTGGCCGGGTTGCTTTTGCCAGCCGCTATACCGGAATCCTAAAAACTGAAGGTGAATAAGGTATGAGCAAGCTACGTCCATGGAACGGGTTTTTATAAAAATACCATTTACTTTTATGATATGTTGTAACAATCAGCGGATCATATCATCTTATAAGGTGTTCCCTCAAAAATAAATCAACGAATCATGCAAGAGGCTGTTCAGAAAAAACGATTTGAGATTATAGACGCCCTCCGGGGGTTTTCCCTGGCGGGGATTGTACTCGTTCATATGGTGGAGAACTTCGTGGGGGCACCGACACCTGAAAACACCATGCTCGCCACACACCAGGGAATGGCCGATACTGCTGTGGATATATTTATCACATTATTCCTAAGGGGCAAGTTCTTTGCGTTATTCTCATTTCTCTTCGGGCTGAGTTTTTACATACAGATGAAAAATGCCGGAGACAAAGGCCAGGACCGCAGGGGCAGGTTCCTTTGGAGATTGGTGTTGTTGTTTGCAATAGGGTACCTGCATCACCTTTTCTACAGGGGTGATATCCTTACCATTTACGCCATTATGGGCATCTTTCTAATCCCCTTTCAAAACATGAGGAATAGGAGTGTGCTGCTGGTGGCCGGACTGCTCTTTTTAGGCCTTGGGCGTTATATTGTGTTCGCGTTAACACAGGGCGCATCAATGTTTACAGAGGAGGCGCTTACACCGGATAGTGAGCTTATAAAAGGATATTTTTATTTGTTGCAGGAAGGTTCTATATGGGATGTCTTTCGCAGCAATGCCACCGAGGGCCAGTTGATGAAAATGGACTTCCAGCTCGGGGTCTTCTCCAGGGCATATCTTACTTTCGGATTTTTCCTTTTGGGGATGCTTACCGGACGCCTGCGCCTTTTTCAGGAATTTATGGACAATAAGAAGCTTGTTAAGCGCGTACTGATATGGTCCGGCGTAGTATTTGTATGTACCCTGGCCCTGGCGATCTTCATCTTTGCAAGTATTGGCCCCGAAGTGAAATTCGATTCCTGGGTCTCTATGTTCGGACTTACCGCATTTGACCTTAACAACCTGGCAATGACCTTCTTACTCCTGGGCTTATTTGTAGCTTGCTACAGGAGCATACGGATACGTCCTTATCTGAATTCCTTTACCCCCTACGGCAGGATGGCCCTTACCAATTACCTCCTCCAAAGTGTTGCCGGAACATTTCTGTTTTATGGGTGGGGACTTGGTATGCTTGGTGAACTGAGGAATATCTACACCTTTGGTATCGCCATACTTTTAGTCATGATGCAAATGGCGCTTAGTAAATTATGGCTGAAACGGTTTAATTATGGTCCTTTTGAGTGGATCTGGAGGAGTCTGACATATTTTAGACTATATCCCTTTAGAAGGGCCACAGATAGGCTTTTTGCCGGGAATGAAGCTTAAGTCAATGGGTGAAAACCCCGGGTTCGCCATGGTTTTTACTGCTTACCCAACATTGACTGCACTTCATCGAATTGAATAAAATAAAAAGAAGGTCGAAGCCGTTCTAGGCTCATTACAAGGGTCACACAAAGACCTGGAAACCCGATTGGATGAAAATCAAACTTAACCAGCGTACCTGGACGTGGTGCCATATGCTAACGATTTGCGTTCTTGGATTGCTGATCATATTAAATTTTTATGGTCTGTATACCAACAAATTTTACCTGTTGAAACCAGATAATTATATATTTCCCCTGTTGAGCAGTGTACATTTTACCTTCCTCTATGTGATGGCTTTCAAAATAAGGGAGGGCGAATACACGGATGCACCTATGCGCAACCTGGAATACGCGCTTTATGTAATTAGCCTGGTGTATGTTTTTAAACTTGTCGACACTTTTTATATTTTGATGAGCTATAACGATTACGCCAACCACGTAATTCCGGAAACCTTTCTCCCGCTGGGGTTTTTAATATTTACCCTCCAATTGTTACTGATAGCCCTCACCGTCCTTACAATTTTGCATCGCAGGGAAATGGTTGGCACCTATAATTTCGACAATATCAATGAAAACATCGATCCCTGGCCATAGAATTTGGCCCAGTGTTATGGCGACGAAAAACCCCGGCAAGAACCGGGGTTTCATTTTTAGCTGTTTACAGTTTGCTGATAAAGCTCCCATAGAGATCCTTAAACCTGTAACCTTTGATAAACCGGTGTTTACTTAGCTTTTTATGTGCCACCAGGCCCCATAGCAGAAATTCTTTCAGGAAGCCGGCGTCTGATTCCGGTATGTCGGGCTGGTATTTTCTGATCAGGGAGTTCAGGGGGGCGATTCTGTTCAGGGCCTCCTGATATTCCTTGTCTGTACTCTCATCGGTGAGTTCAATAGCTTCCCCTTCAAAAAACCAACTTATAAGTTCATCATAAGGGGTTTGCGCCTCCTTATGTTCCAGTTTCCTGATTTTGGGAAAATAGTTGGAAAATAGCGTTTTTATGGCTTCCTCCATAAGAATCAGCGCCACCGCGTCTGCTCCTTCCTGTTCCCCCTCGTATACCAGTTCTATTTTCCCGGTGATCGAAGGGATAACGCCCATGAAATCGCTGAGCCTCACCGTGGTTTTATCTCCGCCTGCGGCCAAAGCCCGGCGCTCGGCGGTACTTAACAGGTTTTCAAATGCCGTGATACTCGTCCGGGCGCTTACCCCGCTTTTGGCATCCACAAATTCGCTTTTTCTTGCCTCAAAACTTATCTGTTCCAAAAGGTCTTTTGCGAGTTCGGGAACATATATGGAATCGGTTTGCCTCGGATCGAGCTTTGCCTCCTGTGCCGTTATTTTCTTAGCGGTCTCTATCTCAGCTGGATAATGAGTAAGGATTTGAGATCCTATCCGATCCTTTAACGGTGTAACAATACTGCCGCGATTTGTATAATCCTCGGGGTTGGCAGTGAAAACAAACTGAATATCGAGCGGGAGCCGCAGTTTAAAACCCCTGATCTGTATATCACCCTCCTGTAAAATATTAAAAAGTGAAACCTGTATCCTGGCCTGGAGGTCCGGAAGTTCGTTGATAACAAAAATGCAGCGGTTTGCCCGTGGGATCATCCCGAAATGGATTACTCTGTCATCGGCATAAGAAAGTTTCAGGTTTGCTGCCTTTATGGGATCTACATCCCCTATCAAATCGGCAACAGTCACATCCGGTGTCGCCAGCTTCTCATAAAAACGTTCGTCCCGGTGCAGCCAGGCAACCGGCGTGTCATCGCCTTTATCCGCAATCATTTCCCGGGCATAACGCGAAACGGGATTCAAGGGGTCGTCATTTATCTCCGTGCCTTCAACAAGGGGTATATATTCATCAAGCAGGTTTACCATGAGGCGGGCAAGGCGGGTTTTAGCCTGCCCCCTTAACCCCAGCAGGTTAATATGGTGCCTGGAGAGAATGGCCCGTTCCATTTCGGGGATTACGGAATTTTCATAACCCCAGATACCCCTGAAAGTTTCTTCCCTTTTGCGGATTTTATCCAGGAGGTTATCCCGCAATTCATCTTTTATGCTCCTGGCCCGGTAGCCCGCTTTTTTGAGCTCCCCCAGGGTATGGATATTCTTATGGTCTAATTTCATATAATTTCTTGTTATTTTCTAAACCCGCCAACCCGCTGAAGTCCGTAAGGGAATTCTATTTCAGGCGTTTCCTTCGGTTCTGCTCGTAATCTTCAAAAATCATTTCCCCCAGGTCTTGCAGCCCCGTAAAAAAGGCCTTGCCTTTGTTGGCTTCGGTAAAATGCCTTACAAACCTCATAAGGTACGGATCCTGGGCAATCATAAAGGTGGTGATGGGGATATGCAGCTTTCTGGCCTGCCTGGCCATATTATAGCATCGTTCCACAATATAGTCGTCCAGCCCAACACTGTTTTTATAATAATTCCCGTCCGGCATCCTTATGCAACTTGGTTTTCCGTCTGTGATCATAAAAATCTGCTTGTTGGTATTCCGTTTCCGCCGGAGGATGTCCATTGCCAGTTGCAACCCTGCAACTGTATTAGTATGATAGGGCCCCACTTTCAGGTAGGGGATATCCTTAAGCGGAATAGGCCAGGCGTCATTGCCAAAGACGAGGATATCCAGAGTATCTTTCGGATAGCGGGTAGTGATGAGCTCGGCCAGGGCCATAGCAACTTTCTTCGCAGGGGTAATCCGGTCTTCCCCGTATAGGATCATGCTATGGCTAATATCGATCATAAGCACAGTGCTCATCTGGGCCTTATGATGGGTGTCTTCAACCACCAGGTCGTCTTCCGTGAGGGAAAACGCATCCATCCCATGGTTTATCTGGGCGTTTTTAAGGCTCTCTGTCATCGAAATGTGTTCCAGGGCATCCCCGTAACGGAACTCCCTGAAATCACCTGTGTGTTCATCACCCTGCCCGGATTTGCCGGTACGGTGGCTCCCGGATCCACTGCGTTTTAATTTACCGAAAATTTGTTCCAGGGCGCGCTTGCGGATTATCTGTTCCATTTTGGCGGTAATAGCGAGCCCCCCTTTACCGTCCTGCCCCTCCCCTTCACCACCACCATCTTCAAATTCCTCCCGGATATAGCCTTTGGCCTTCAGGTCTTCAATAAAATCGTCTATGGTATAGTCTTCATCCGTAAGGCTGTATTCCTTATCCAGTTCCCGTAACCATTCAATTGCCTCTTCCACATCACCTGAAGTATGTGTTATAAGTTCCTGAAAGATCTCAAAAAGTTTTTCAAAGGGGGTCTGGTCCGGCGGCTCATAGGATGAGAAGCGAAAGCCTTTTCTTTGTATCACAGCCATATCCTAAAAATAAGACATTTCAATAAAGGCCGCCACATTTTTAGTAAACCTTAACGCTTGCAGTTGCTAGCCCTTATGGCGTTCCTGCAATAAACTTTCCACATCCTGAAGACTATAGCCCTTGACGTTGAGCAGGATGAGGAAATGAAAAAGGAGGTCGGCACTCTCATTCAGAAAGCGTTCTTCGTTGTTGTCTTTGGCTTCAATAATGGTTTCCACGGCTTCCTCCCCAACCTTTTGGGCAATTCCGTTTATGCCCTTTCGAAAAAGGGAGGCGATATAGCTCTTCTCATTGTCGCTGTCGTTTTTCCGCATTTCGATAATATCTTCCAGCCTGCTGAGGAATCTGCCACCCTCGGAAATATTATCCTCATTCCAGCAGGTATCGCTTCCTGTATGGCATACAGGCCCGGCTGGATGCACCCGAACGAGGAGCGTATCGCGGTCACAGTCGGGTTTTATATCCACAACATCCAGAAAATTGCCGCTCTCTTCCCCTTTGGTCCAAAGCCGCTGTTTAGTCCGGCTGAAAAAAGTAACTTTATTCGTTTCCACGGTCCTTGCAAGTGCTTCCCTGTTCATAAAACCAAGCATCAGCACCTTCAGGGTGTTTTTGTCCTGTATAATCGCAGGGACCAGTCCGTCCGGTTGCTTTTCAAAATCTAATGTCATGATCTGTTTTTTTGTGCAAAATTCAAAATTCAATGATTAAGGAATTGTCCGGGCATTTTAACTAAAGCCTTACCGCTATTCCCTGTTTCCTCAGTTCCTTTTTCAATTGTAAAATCCCTATTTCCCCGAAGTGAAAGACGCTGGCAGCCAGGGCCGCGTCGGCCTTTCCTTCAATAAATGCATCGGCAAAATGCTGTATGTTCCCTGCTCCGCCCGAAGCTATCACCGGAATAGTTCGCTGGGTCGATAAGGTTGCGAGTGCCTTGTTGGCAAAACCGTTTTTGGTCCCGTCGTGGTCCATGGAGGTAAACAACATCTCCCCTGCCCCCCTATCCTCCGCCTCCGCGGCCCATTCGAACAGGTCTCGTTCGGTAGGCACTTTTCCACCCACAAGGTGTACTTTCCAGCTGCCTTTCAGTTGCCTGGCGTCTATGGCAACTACAATGCATTGGGAACCAAATTTCGCAACCAGTTCACCTATGAGCGCGGGATTCCTCACTGCCGATGAATTTATGGAGACCTTATCTGCACCGTTGTGCAGGAGGATATCCACATCGGCGACAGAGGAGATCCCACCTCCTACGGTAAAGGGGATATTGATTTGAGAAGCCACCCTCCTTACAAGGTCCGCAAGGGTTTTCCGGCGTTCTTCCGTGGCGGAAATATCGAGGAATACCAACTCGTCTGCCCCTTCACTTGCGTAGGTTTCCGCCAGTTCCACCGGGTCTCCGGCATCCCTGAGGTCTACAAAATTAATCCCTTTAACCGTACGGCCATTTTTGATGTCCAGGCAGGGGATGATACGTTTGGTAAGCATATACTAGTTGTTTTTGATATTCAGGTCCCTTCCTTCATAGAATCCGAGGTCCTTATCTCTCAGAAGCTTTGTCCAGAATGCTATTTGCCCGGTATGATAGGATAAATGTTCCACCACATGAACAATAATCCCCGATCCCGACAGGCGGAAACCCTGTACTTCCCGTATTTCGAGCAAGGCTTCAGGACTGCAGTTCCTGATTGACGCTTTTGCCTTTTCAATTGTATTTACAAGCATCAGAAGTAATTCGTCTTTGCCAGATCCGGAGGTGGCAGTGAATTCGCCATTTCGGTCCCGGGTATCTTCAAGGCCGCTTAAGCCGGCAATAGCATACTGGGTAATGTTTCCCTTCAAATGCAGCATCAGGTTGCCAATACTGTTAGAGGCCCTGTTAGGCCGCTTCCAAATATCTTCATCTGACAGGGCTTCAAAACTTTTGCCGATCATCCGCAGGCTCTCATCCAGCCGGAAGCAGGCATTTTCAATTAAATCGAGGGCCAGTTCATGTTCTTTCATGCCGATATTATAAAGTCCTCAAGTTCTTTCATACTAATCCTGTTCTCATAAATTGCCTTCCCTATAATAGCTCCTTCACAGCCAACCGATTGCAACGCATACAGCTCGTTTGCCGCGCTTATCCCGCCACTTGCGATCAGGTTAAGGTTATTTACCCATTTATCCTCCACGCCGCTCTGGCCAACAACAGTTTCCAGCTTCGCCGTTTTCCTGAGGATCTTGTGATAGAGGTCTAGGCTTGGCCCTTCGAGCATTCCGTCTTTTGCGATATCCGTGCATATCACATATTGAATCCCCTTTTTCAGATATTCCCGGATAAAGGGGATAAGATCCCTGTCTGAGCCTTCTTCCCATCCGCTTATAGCGATCTTTTCCTCCCTGGCATCCGCTCCCAGGATGATCTTTTCCGGGCCGTAGGTTGCTATCCAGCCAGAAAAGGTTTCGGGATCCCGGACTGCGATACTCCCGCCGGTAACCTGGCTCGCGCCGCTGTTAAAGGCGATCCTCAGGTCATCGTCGGTCCGGAGCCCTCCCCCGAAATCGATGATCAGTTTGGTGCGCCCCGCGATAGCTTCGAGAATCTTATGGTTAACGATATGGCCAGACCTCGCGCCATCGAGATCAACCAGATGCAGGTAACGGATGCCATGGGCCTCAAATTCCATTGCCACTTCAATGGGATCTTCGTTATACACTTTCCTTGTACTATAGTCCCCTTTGGAAAGCCGCACACATTTGCCATCAATAATATCAATTGCCGGGATAATCCTCATGGTGTGCTGAATTTATAAAATTCTATCATTTTTCATTCTCCTTTTGTTGCGGCCTGAACATCCAGGTTTCTGGCTTCGGAATCTCTCCAAACCCATAAATGCCATAAAGACCGTGTGCGTCTTCCGTTCGCAGTCCGATGCCCTTTACGTGTCGCAGGGCGTCGTTTTTCAACATGTCGCTTATGAGAAATTTCCCTACCCCCTTCCCCCTTTCGTCCGGGGTAACAAACACATCCATCAGCCAGGCAAATACAACCTGGTCCGTTACAACCCTGGCAAAGGCAATTTGCCGCCCGTCTGGCAGATAGGCCCCGAAACATATGGAGTTTTCTATGGAACGGAGCACGTCTTCCTTCGAACGCCCTTTAGCCCAGTACGATTCGCCGGAAAGGTACGCATGGATAAAGTCAATATCCAGCTTACTTTTATCCGCAGATATGAGGAAATGTGGTTTCATCAGAGTGCAAGAAAGTTTTTAAGGATCTGTTCGCCTACCGTACTGCTTTTCTCGGGATGGAACTGCAGCCCGTAAAAATTTTCCCTGCTAAGTGCTGCACTGTAACGGATCCCGTAATCCGAATATGCTATGGTTTCTTCGCAGAGCGGGGCATAAAAGCTATGCACCAGGTAGATATAAGAATCCTCTTTAACGGAACGAAACAGGTCTGATTTCAGGCCGCTAATTTCGTTCCATCCGATCTGAGGCACTTTTAATCCGCTTCCAAATTTTACAACTCCGGTATCAAAAATTCCAAGCCCCTTGGTATGTCCTTCTTCCGATGACCTGCACATAAGCTGCATGCCCAGGCAAATACCCAGGACCGGTTGCTTTAAGCGGGGGATAAGACTGTCCAGGCCACTGGCCTTCAGTTTCCGCATCGCACTGCTTGCTTCTCCCACCCCTGGGAAGATAACCTTGTCGGCCCCTGCAATTTCTTCGGCCGAATCACTCAACAGGGCCTCATACCCCAGGCGCTCAAAGGCAAACCGGATGCTTTGAATATTACCTGCCCCGTAATTTATTATAACCACTTTCATATCACAATTGCGGCCTGCCTGTTACTATGTTCCTATTAAACCTTACTTTCATCTTTACAAAACCCCTTTAGTGCTCGGGAGCACCATTTTTTCCGTATCCCGTTTTACCGCCATTTTTACGGCTTTCGCGAAAGCCTTGAAAATGGCTTCGATTTTATGGTGTTCGTTTGTTCCTTCCGCTTTAATATTTATGTTGGCTTTGGCAGCGTCTGCAAAGGATTTAAAGAAATGGAGGAACATTTCGGTTGGCATATCGCCCACTTTTTCGCGCCTGAATTCCGCTTCCCAGACCAGCCAGCTCCTTCCGCCAAAATCCAGGGAAACCTGTGCCAGGCAATCATCCATAGGAAGGCAAAATCCGTAACGTTCCATTCCCAGTTTACTGGCAAGGGCCTTATGAAAAGCCTCCCCCAAAGCAATGGCCGTATCTTCAATGGTATGATGCTCGTCTACCTCAAGGTCGCCCTTCACCTTCAGGTCCAGATCCAT
>CAYSVQ010000036.1:0-61626 GCA_964434565.1 uncultured Flavobacteriaceae bacterium
AAGAATTTATGAACCGCACCAACCGCTTCCTTGCCCTCCGAAAACAGCTAAAAACAGAAGACGACCGTATGAAACGCATGGCGCTGCTGGCGGAGGAGCACCAATTGCTGGCAGACTACTGAGGCCTGCCAATGATTTTGGCTGTTACCGGAAATATGCATCATCTTACAAGAGTGTATTGGCTTCTCCCCGATTCTTTGAAAACGTTACATGTAAATTTGGTGAATACGTTCACCAAAATCCGCATATTTGGTAAATAGGAATGTAAATTGAATTCTATTTTCAATAACCTTTACAATGAAAGTCAGGAATATCCCCAATATAACCACCAAGTTGGCCATCGAAGAAGCTCGTAAAGGGGAGGATCTGGAAGCTATTGATGATTTAGATGTTTTTTTGGAGTGCCTATAGCGTTCCTGTGTTACCGATCCATATCAGTTGGAAACGTCTTAATTCGCATACCAATCCACGCTTAAAGCTAATAATGTATCAATAATTAGACTAGACACC
This sequence comes from uncultured Flavobacteriaceae bacterium, assembly GCA_964434565.1. Classification (GTDB taxonomy): domain Bacteria; phylum Bacteroidota; class Bacteroidia; order Flavobacteriales; family Flavobacteriaceae; genus Zeaxanthinibacter. The sequence continues at coordinate 511 of CAYSVQ010000036.1, forward strand.
ATTTATAATAGGTCTTTAGTGTGAAAGTACCTATTATGCAGAATTCAATTCTTTAGCCTATAGTATGAAAGGTATATGCTAATTTAACTATATTCATTGCACTTTAATTTTTGATTAGTGTTCTTCAAGCATTTCATTGCCAAAATTTACTCAGAAATCACTGGCTTAACTCCGATAATAAGTTTTTAAGGATGAATTTTAAGATAATTTTAAAATGGGTATTTATTGTGATCCTCGGTCTGGCACTATTAATGGTTTTAGTCACATTAATTGCACCCATAGCCAAAAATCCTGAGGTTGATGTCGTGGCATTGCGTAAAGAGGTAAAACAACCATATCATTTAATGGAAACTTCAGATAAGGAAACCCTTTTTATCAGAAGATGGAATCCGGTTGACAGTTTAACAAAGAAAGGTATAGCCATCCTTATTTTACATGGCATTACCGCATATAGTGCACCATACGATTTCATGGGAAATCCTCTTTCAGCCGCCGGTTATACCACTTTCGGTTTGGACTATCGCGGCCACGGCCTTTCCGGTGGAATTCGTGGAGATAGCCCGGGTAAGGAGCGATCGCAGGCCGATCGGGTGGAAGCGTTACAATTCATTAAAGAATTGGGCTTTCCAAAAGTGGTTGTTCTGGGCCATAGCCTGGGAGTAGCCTCAGCAATATATATGACAAAGGAAGTTCCGGATCAGATTTCAGGCCTCGTATTGCTTTCTGGAGCCTATCGTGGAAAGTTGCCACCCCGGGAATTTGGTTTGTTCGAAAGAGCTACTATTCTTACCAATTCGCTCATTAGGCCAGGCACCCCTGTGATAGAGTATAAAAGGGAGGGAATGGTTAAGAGCAAAGATCCGTTGTTTAACTTTGTTTATACCCTGAGATTTGTGAGTATGTTGGATGTTAAGGAATTGGTCTTCAAAGAAGAACCGCCCATGCCAATATTGGTAGGTGTTGGAGACCAGGATGAACTCTTCAGCGTGGAAGCGGTACGGGAGTTATATGACAGTATCCCTGGTAAGAACAAAGAGTTCTGGGTAATAAAAGATGCCATACATGCCAAATTTCCTCCAGAGTGCTGGAATGATCTTGTTCATTGGCTAGATAAACAAGAATTTGATCATGGAATAAACTCAGGCGGATGATTATTAGTGAATGAGATATTCTTCACACTAGTCACTTTCACGTATTTTCTCAGCTGATTTGAAATAGAAAAAAGCCCCCAAAATATTGGCCAGTAATGAAGTGCATAATGCCCAGCGAATAGATTCTTCGCCCATTAATGGGTACAATACGTCACTGAGTACCCCAGTTACAAAAGGCCCACAGCCAAGTCCTATGATATTAATGATAAAAAATAAAATAGCTGAGGCCAATGCACGCATTTTAATACCCACAATTCCATGAGTAATTGCCAGGCATGATGGCAAGTACATTGAAATTAGGAATACAGGCAGGGCAAAGGCCATTAATGCTATAATTGTATTGCTGCTCAAAAGGGTTACCATGGTAAATGGAATTGCTATTAGTACAGCCGCTGATGGTAGCCAAAGATACCAGCGTTTATCTTTTTTCCCATAGCGATCGGCCATATATCCACCCGTAAAATATCCCAGTCCTCCGCCTATCCCGAAAAGCAACGAAAGCCAGGTCCCAATTTCTCCGCTGCCCATATTGTGCAACCGAGCCAGAAAAGGAGGAAGCCAGGAATTAAGGGCATATAAGGCATATGTCGACATGCTGGCTGCAAGTGCCAGATACCGAAATGTCAAGCTTTTCCAAAGCAACTGCAATACCTCTTGGATAGAGGGATTTTTATCAACCTTGTCCTTGATGGGGTCAGAAAGCCCACGGGGAGGTTCCTTTACTGTAAAAAGGAGCACCAGAGCGAGTATGATTCCTGGCACACCTATAACCAAAAAAGCAATTCGCCAGCCGAAATATTCGTTAATCCAGCCTCCTCCCAGAAAACCGATCAGGATCCCGAAGGATATTCCAGTCGAATAAATAGCCATGGCTGTTGCTCGTTTCTCTGCAGGATAGAGGTCTGAAATAATGGCATGCGAAGGCGGACTTCCACCCGCTTCCCCAATTCCTACACCGATTCGTGCTAACAATAGTTGGAGGAAATTCACTGCGCGACCCGAAATGGCCGTCATCCCACTCCAAAGTATCAGCGAAAAAGCAATAATATTCCTGCGGTTTGCCTTATCGGCATATCTCGCAATAGGTAGTCCGAAGGTAACATAGAAAACGGCAAAAGAGAATCCCGACATAAGACCTAATTGGGTATCGGTTAGGCCTAAATCCTGCTTAATAGATTCCTGTAAGATGACTAAGATTTGCCGATCAATAAAATTGAAGGCATAAACAATGGTTAAGATAAATAGCACATAGGCCCTGTACTTGGGAGTAAATAGTGCTTCCTCTTTTTTTGTGGTTTTGATTGTGTTAATATTTGCCCTGCGAACTCAATTTTCCACTACTAATGGAAGGCTGATATTTGTCATCCGCCCCTATTGGAGCCGTAAAATTATGTATTATAGTGTTGAGTTGGTCAAATTGATCCTAATAAATATGGTAATTTAATACCCATGCAGTTGTTTTAATTATCTACTGCCGGACGTTCATTTTTTTCTGATTATGTATACCTTAAGTATATAACAATAATAAAAGATTAAGAAAACTAAAACCATCGAGATGCGGTTAAAAGATAAAATAGCGATCGTTACGGGCGGTGCGAGGGGCATAGGTCAGGCCATATCGGAACTCTTTGCAAAAGAAGGTGCGGTAGTGATTATCATTGATCCATTAAATGAAGGGCAAAGTGTTGCGGACGGCATTGTTGCTGTCCAGGGAAAGGCAGAGTATTATAGCATCTCCGTAACAGATAAGGCGGCAATCGAGCTTCTTTTTAAACAGCTATACGTCAAATATGGTCGGATCGATATCCTAATCAACAATGCGGGAATCACCCGCGACCGTACACTTGAGAAGATGAGCGACGAGGAGTGGGATTCTGTCATTGCTGTAAATCTTAAAGGGGTCTTCAATTGTACACGGGCGGTCGTTCCCTATATGAAGAAAAACCAATGGGGAAGAATAGTCACTGCTGCTTCCAATGTGGGTTTGAGGGGCAATTTTGGCCAGACCAATTACGCGGCCACAAAAGCCGGGGTCATTGCTATGGCAAAAACCTGGACTCTTGAATTTGGCAAATTTGGCATTACTGCAAATACCGTCGCCCCAGGTTTTACAATGACCGATATGGTAAAGGAAATTCCAAAAGATCATTTGAAGTCGATTGTGGAGAGTATTCCTTTGAATACCGTAGCGTACCCTAAAGATATTGCATATGGATATCTCTACCTGGCTTCGGACGAAGCGCGTTATGTTTCCGGAATCTGCCTAACCATAGACGGCGGGATGTCCAGGTAAAAGATTTATAGTTTTGGAAGGACGGGGATAGAACACGGATACAAAACATATGGAATGAACGGAAATGAACACGTTTGCGTGATTGGATTTATAGATTCCGGCAAAAAACACAGTGATATTAAAAAATTCGTTGAGACGATTTTGGCAGACCCTTTTGTCTTAGCCCCTTAAACGCTGGTGCATTTATTTTCCCTGGTTGTAGTGAAAATTATGATATTCAAGCTTTTAGCGCATTACCTAATTAATTACTTCTATGAAAAATCCTGTTGCCTCCTTCATTATTAGTATGTTTTCCTGCTGTGCTATGGTAGTTAACGCTCAGCCGGAATCAGAGAAATTACGGGTATTTGTGCTTACAGATATTGAGAATGAACCCGATGATGCTCAAAGCCTGGTTCGTTTTATGACCTATTCCAATCAATGGGACGTGGAAGGAATTGTAGCTACTACCTCATGCTGGCAAAGAGATAAAACAGCGGAGTGGAGGATCCATGAAATAATAGATGCTTATGGTAAAGTACGGAATAATCTGGAGGTACATGAAAAAGGATATCCGACACTCGCGCATATGAAGAATATCATTAAAAATGGTGTTCCAAGATTTGGGATGACAGGGGTAGGTGAAGGTCAGGATTCTGAAGGGTCGGAATGGTTAATACATTCCCTCAAAAAAGATGATCCGCGGCCACTGTATATTCAGGCCTGGGGAGGTGTTAATGTTTTAGCGCAGGCGCTCTGGAAAATGGAACGGATTTTTCCGGTTTCAGAGCTTAACAAGGTCATTGATAAAATCAGGGTTTACACTATTTCGGATCAGGATGACGCAGGGCCCTGGATCAGGAGGAAGTTTCCAAATATCTTTTATGTTGTTAGTCCCGGGTATCACGAAAATGGAGGAGGACAATACCACTACGCCACCTGGTCTGGTATCTCTGGGGATAAATTCCATGGAAGATTCAGCGGACCCGATTTCACCATAGTTGATAACCCCTGGCTGGATGAACATATCCGCCAGGATCATGGTCCTCTTGGAGCGGAACATCCACAGACCGAATATCTGATGGAAGGAGACACGCCCTCTTTCTTAGGACTTGTTAATAATGGTTTGAACAATCCGGAACGTCCTGATTTTGGTAGTTGGGGTGGTCGCTATGAATTGTATATCCCCCCTTTTAAAAAATATATGTATGAAGCAGAGACCAGACCTATCTGGACAGATACACAGGACGAAGTCTGGAGTGATATTACCAAGCAATTTCATACCAGTAACCATGCGACTATCTGGAGATGGCGGGAGGCTTTTCAATATGATTTTGCCGCGAGAATAGATTGGAGCAATACCCCTGAATACTCTAAAGCCAATCACCCGCCAATAGCTAAACTTGGGCATCCCAATGAGTTTTCTGTAAAATCAGGGGAACAGGTCAACTTAAGCGGTGCCGGATCTACCGATCCGGATGCTAACAATTTAAAATATCAGTGGATACTTTATAAGGAAGTTGGAACACTTAATGCAGATGGCATTGAATTGGAAGATGCCGACAAACAAATGGCGTCATTTGTTGCGCCGGATGTGAAAGCTTCAAAATCAATGCATATTATACTTGCAGTAACCGATGACGGATCACCTGAACTTACCAGATACCAGCGTGTCATTGTAAATATTTTGCCAAAGTAGTCTGTAGGAGGATGATTTTGTGGATGCAAGTGTCAGGATATCATTGATTCCTGGAATATAATAGTTATAGAATTCATAGTTCACTGTGTAATATACCTCCTGACGAGTTCTATCAAACGCTTCAGAATAAAGGTACGAACTACAACTTTACACTGTGCCAACCGCTGTTGCTACTCCTCCTGCCTACGAATCAATTACGGTTTTACTGCTCACCTTATTAATGCAAAATATCCGTTATGAGCCGTAGTGGTCCCGGAATTGTCAAACTTATACCAATAGGTCGACGCCGGCATGTCCACCCCGCGGTAAGTTCCGTCCCAGGAACCCTCTGCAACATCCATTTGACTAATAAGTTTTCCGTATCTATCATATATGTATACATATCCCTGTAAAACATCTTCCTGGGTACCGACTTTCCAAAGATCATTTGAACCATCATTGTTCGGCGTGAAAAATTCAGGGAATAAGACCACATCCTTTACCGGTGGTACTTCACATTGCGAAGCATCAATATTTATAGTAAAAAACGACTCATCTGAACAAGCCCCGTTATCCTCATAAATGTACATGGTTTGGGAAACTGTAATGGAATCTCCAGGAAAAAAGGTGATCCCATTGCCTCCCGGCTCAGAAAAAAATCTTCCGTTTTCAATCGTGGGAAGAACATAGCCTTCACACTTCACAACATTGGATAAGCTATCCACCAAAGGCTTCTCAACTATGCTAACAGTAAAACTGGTCTCATCAGAACATGCGCCCTGGCCCGTATAAATAAAAATTGTTTGGGTCACTGTGATTTCATTTCCCTCATACAGGGGAGTACCTCCGCCATCTGCGTCTGTGAAATAATTATTATTCTCACTTAACTCTGGCAAAACATAGCTTTCACATGTGGTTATATCAGTCAGGAAATCAGCTACAGGTATAGCGCACCCAACCGTCAATGTAATATCATTGCGAACCAAAACAAGATCCGTAACAATATCGCTGCTTACTTCTGCGTAATAAATTCCCGCATCGTCTTCGTGCAGATTGGAAATAGTGAATGTTGGACTATCCGGCGCATTGGGAATCGGAGTACCGTCTTTAAACCATTGGTAATGGTTCTGATTTCCGCTGGCTTGGGTTGTTAATGTTATGCTTCCTCCGAGATTTCCATTAATAGTATGGATTTCATCTATTTTGGCCTGGGGATTATCCTCAAAATAGGTAAGGTTATCCACATAATAGTCAAACTGATTTTCAAAATCACCAAACTGAAATTGATTGTTGCCAAAATAAAAGCCATCCAGTGATGTGCCATTAAAATCAGGGATAGGGCCCTCTAATAAATTGTTATCAATTCCAAGATTAGTGAGACCTGGTATCTGGTTTAAATCGGAAGGCAGGGTTCCCGTTAATCTGTTCTCCGCTATATTTAATTGTACCAGGTTTTGCAATTGTGTCAGAGATTCCGGAATAGTACCTGTAAGATCATTCCCCAACAACCATAAAATTTCCAAATTTTCCAAAAGGCCCAATTCACGGGGTATTTCCCCGGATACTTCCGTCCGGTACAATCCCAGCTCTTCCAGGGTTGAAATATTGCCAAATTCCGGAGGTATCTCTCCTTCAAAATTATTTTCGCCCAGGTAGAGTACTCTCAGACTACCAAGAAATTGAAAATCCTGACTAATGGTTCCCGACAGCTGATTTGTGTTCAACAAAAGTTGCTCCAACTGGTTCAAATGAAAAATGGATTGTGGGATTTCTCCGGTCAGCATGTTCCCATTTAACCAAATCCCTTCCATATTGGGCATATTGTGCCAAAAATCGGGAATCTCTCCTGACAATTGATTCTCATTAAGTAGAAATTGATACAGGGAACCAAGATTTGAAAATGAATCTGGTATAGGTCCTGTTAATTCATTCTCACCTAACCACATCGCCCCCAAGTTAGAAAGTTGGCCCAGCGATTCTGGCAAGTTGCCCGATATGCGGTTGTCGTCTAAAACCAGAAATTTCAAAGAGGTCAAATTCCCCAATTCATCCGGTAAAGGACCCGAAAGGTTATTACTTCTAATATTCAACAATTCCAAATTAGACAAATAACCAAAGGTTCCGGGAATAGTGCCAGTGATTCTATTACCATCGAACTCCATCCATATCAGGTCCCCAAGGTTACCCAGGGTCGCCGGCAGGGGCCCTGATATATCCTGAAAGGTTAAATCCAAAAACTGTAGCTTCAATAGATTTCCCAGTTCATCGGGCAGGGTTCCCGATACACCATTACCCCCGGCAGGGGTGTTGGTATCGTTAAGGTCTACCTCAATGACACAACCATTTATGTCTGTTGATACCCCATACCAGGTATTCAAAGGAGCGGCTGTGTTCCAATTTGTATTGTTCACCCAATTGGGTCCATCAAGTGTGTTGTAAATTGCCTCCAGCGCATTTCTATCCCGGGCTTCACAAGGAGATTGTGAAAACGCATTGAAATAAATTGCGCTTAAAATTATTAGTAAAGGGCGTGCAGGTCCACCTACCGGAAAAAAAGTCATAGTGAAAAATAATGGCTAATAATGTTATTAATTGAGCCATCATAAAATAATAGCTGTCAACAGCCCAGTTATTCGTTGAAGAGTTTTCCTACGAAGAATAACCTGCCACCATCAGAATTACAAAAGCAGGATGAGGCATCCCTTTGGCCAAAATTAAATACATGTGGGAATCAAGAAGTAAAATCAATCTGCCATTTAATTCTTAATACTTTACCACCTTGAGCGAAGGCTTGTCTCTGATATTCAATGATTACGGGAGTGCATTAGGGATATCATCTACATTCCAGTAGATAATCAAACCCAATTTTCTGGCAATTTCCACATCCTGATCGGCTCCGGCAGAGGCCCCCTCAATCCTCAGGACAGCATCGCACTTTTGTAATAACCTGTGAGCGACAGGGTATTGGATTTCATTAAAAACAGCATCTCCCGGGCTTTTAGAACCTGCGAGTTGTATTAATGGATTGGCCACCCATTCGCCAATTATTGGAATGTGGCCTCTGCGAAAAATAGGAAGGGCTACGGACTCCAGTTTATCCATATTCCGTTTTATCAATTCAGGGTCGTTCCCTGTACCACTACGGTAAGGTCCTGCTATTAAAATCAGCATACTCGGTTTTTTCAATAAAGTAAATGATTTTATCTATCCCGGAAATTAAGATAGTTTAAGAGTCGGAACTTATTCTTTTAAGGGTACTTAAATTCAGGTGATACCCCTGAAAAACTCTATTTATATAGATCGAAGCCTTAACCGGATTTCAGAACCTCAGGAGTCATTATTAAAGACGTTCAGGAGTGCTCCCGTAGCAGCATTAATTTCCATATATATGGCCAACTTTAATTTTGCCAAATCAATCAAATTCATCCTGCCATTAGAGAATCATTGCGCGTTTGAAAAGCAATTATGCTACTCAAATCGGAAACACCCTGGTTTTAAACAGCACAACTTGAAGTTTTGGCATTGCAGCCATTATTTTTTTCTTGCCTCGGTTCGCAATTGACGACCCGCCCTGCTCTGTCTTTTTCAAGCGCGCAGCTATCCAGAATCATATTTCTGATTCTGGTTCTGCCCCTTTGTACTTTTGACCTGACTGTTACATAATTCAAGTTGAGGCTTTCTGATAAGTCCTTTTGACTTTTCCCGTTAATTTCAGATTCCATCAACAAATGTTTGTAATCTTCAGGTAGTTGATTCACAAAACCTGCCAAACAACTTTCCAAATGCAGGTAAGCTGAATTTTTTTCCTCTTCGTGCGCAGGGTGAATTGTTAGCTGTTCAATATTTAAGTCATTTTTTTTCGCTCTGTAGAAATCTATTATCTGGTTGCGGGTGACCATAAAAAGCCAGCTTTTGAGACTATCGGTACTTTTAATTTGTTGTGCTTTGGTCAATATTTTAATCAAAACTTCCTGATAGATATCGCTTGCATCATCAGGTGATTTTACCTTGCTTTGAATAAAGGCAAAGAGGTGTTTCCCAAATTGGTTTTGAATGTCAGTTGCCTCGTTCATAGTTGCTTACAAATTTATTTAAATTAAACCATAAAACCACTAATAGTATAGCTGTAGTAGTGAAAATGAATTGTATGGAGACATTTGTTAGTAAGTACATTCCCAGTAATGCCCCGAATGCTGACCCCATATCCTTAAAAGTGCTCAATTGTGTAAGTGTATCAAAATTTTTGTCGGGTCCAGAAAAATAGATAGCAAATAGTGGAAAGAGTGTATTGTTTACTGCTCCGCCGAGAAACGCCATTAATATTCCTATATCTGACACTCCGCTACTTATCAGAATCAGTCCTCCGATAACAAATCCTGCCCCTAAGTGAAAGGTTTTTAAAAACCCCCAACGATCACTTAGCCATCCGGATAACGGTGCTATACAAAAACTGAACAATCTTCTGGCAGCTATATAAACACCGGTTGTTATTAATAGGTTGTTTCCCATGGTGTTTCTTAGGTCAACAATTCTGGAGATTCCAACTACCAACATCCCTTCTACAACAAAAGCCACCAGAGCTATCCAAATAGCAGGTATGTGCGGTGTTCCTACTTTCCATTTTGTAAAATTCTGAGGCAATTTCTTCAGCTCTGGCAGTTTGAAAAACATTGGAAGGCATAATACTGACAGCGCACTAAGAATAAGAAATGTTCCTTTGGGGCCCAGCGCTATAAGGAGTACAGGACCCAATAAATAAGCTATGACCGGACCAGCTTCCAATATACTGTTAGAAAGCCCCATTGCTGTTCCAGGCTTCTGGCTATCGCCGGCGAACTGAATTGTTGCAAAGCGCACAGCAGAATAAGCTATGCCCCAGCATACCCTCGCAATGACCCAAATGAACAGAACAGGATTAAATGCGTAAACGAATGTGGAACAAGCAGCTAAAATGACCCCTGACAGAAATACGCTTTTTACTCCCCAATTGCTAGCACATTTTGCCACCCAACGATTTGAAAAGAATCTGATAAATTTGTTAATGGAGAGAAGAATACCAATAAAAAATGCGGAAATGCCAAGGGAAGGCCCATTTACAGGCAGGTGTATATAAAGGAGTGCATCGCCCATGCCGGCGATCGCCATAATAAATGAGGATATATATACCGTTTTAAAAGTAAAAGGTTTTGTTACTTTACCAGAAAGTTTGTTGTTTAAAATGTATGTATTGATATAGTCCACTTACACCATTTTCTTTTTATTAAGACGGGAGCAGACCGGAAAAGATGCAAAAAAGCCAATTGTTTTTAATTGGGAACAATCGGCTTCTTATCTAACAGCTTAAAACCTTAGCAACAAGAGCTACCCGATTTTTTTATTGAAGAAGGAGAAGTATTGCAGCCACAGCCTTCCAGACCTTCAGCCTTTTTCTCTTCATCAAGTTTGCAACAGGCATCCTCATTATGCGATGGAACTCCACCACAACAAGCTGAGGTGCTTCTTTCATCCGGAGTGTTATGATTCTTTTCCATAGTATTTGAATTTAAGTTATTACTATCACTATCTGAATTCTTTGGTAAAATGTAAGCACTATCGCTTTCTACTAACTTCTCAACGGAACTACTGCCGGAAGCTTTGCCTGAATCACCAACACCACATACGCCTGTTTCAGGCAGGTTTAACGCTACCCGTTCAGCAGCTTCATAATCCCCGCCTAAATATGCTACAACCGACCTTACCTGTTCATAACCTGTAGCCATTAAGAAGGTTGGCGCCCTCCCATAGCTTTTTACACCTACTATGTAGAAGTTTTCTTCCGGTTGCCTGAGTTCCTTTTCGCCGTGAGGTCTTACCGTTCCGCAACTATGAACATTCGGGTCTATTAAATCTGCCAAGGCGGGAACACTTTCCAAAGCAGGATCTGCCTGGTATCTGATTTCCCTAAGGAATGAGAAATCGGGCCTGGCACCCGTATTGGCAATGATCTCATCTACTCCTTCAATAACTAATATTTTGTCATTGTATATCCCTTTAATAGCTAATTTTTGCTGGTTTTCATAAATATTGTGCATAAAGAAGGGGTTGTAGATTTGCAAGGTATTTGCATGGACCAGGTTTTGGATTTTCCTGCCTAAAGCCCCCCTTGCTTCCAAAGCATCCACTTCTTTCCCACCATAGATTTTGTTCATGTTTTCTGAATGTAAAACCCATATGATTTTTGTTTGCGGAAATTCTATTATCAGGTCTGCCAGGTCTAAAAGTGAATTGATTGCTGAATGACCCGCGCCAAAAACAGCAACCGTTTTGTTTGCGTATTTCCCAATATCGCTGTTTTTTACATCCGGGATTCTATAAACTATCTTTTTGTTAAGGTTCATTTCTCCCTTTGCCTGAATGCCGGATGAATCAATTGGATTAGGATTAAACCAGGTTCCTGAGGCATCTATCACCGCATCGCACTCCATGCTTGATATTTCGCCATCTTCATTTTCAAAATAGACCTCAAAAGGGACTTTATCCCGGCCTTTGGATTTCATTTTATGAAACCCCTTTTTTGTAACAGAAATCACTTTCGAATTAAGGTGGATAAAAGGTTCTATTAGCTGATGACGGCTTAGGGGATTGAGGTATTGTTCAACAATTTCTGTGCCTGTAGCTAAGGCATCAATATCCGGTTTTTTCCAATTTGTTCCTTCCAGGAGTTTAACTGATGCACTATCCAGATTGTACTTCCATGGAGAAAACACCCTAACATGCCCCCAGTCTAAAACGCTGGCGCCTACCGTTTCTGCTGATTCAAATAAGATAAAAGGTATGTTTCTGATGGTTAGGTGTGCTGCTGCTGCTAATCCTACCGGCCCTGCACCTATAACAGCAATGGGGTTTTTATACTCTTTCATATCAAAAATATTTAAAGTTTAACTCTCACTATTTAAGACGTGAAGGGTGTAATTTTGATGCGGCCTTATTCAGTTTAATACCTTCGACTGTACCTCCTCCTATTTTATGAAGCAGTAAAAAGTAGCTTAATAACTCGCTTATCCGTCCTCCGCATTAACATGGAAATCTAGTTCATGAAATATTCGAAAGGGAATGCAACCATTTGATACTAAGGCCATCTTACTTATAAAAATCTTGTGGTTATCTCTCTATGGACTGATGAACGCCCCCAAAAGAACCTGTTTTCATTACGGGTTGGAGATGTTCTAAGCTCGTTTTAACTATAGAAACTGACGTTGAACACTAAATAAAAATCGCTATGAAAAGAAAAGAATTTATTAACCGAACATTGGGAACCCTGGTGGTTGCCATTCCGGCAATGTCCCTGATAGGGTGTTCCGGTTCAGACAGTGGGGATGGAAATCCCGAGCCACAACCCAATCCCAATCCCAGCCCCGGGGCAAACTGTCTTGAAGACGGTACAAATGCATCCATTACTGCCAATCACGGGCACTCCCTTACAGTTTCACAACAGGATGTAATGTCAGGAGTAGAAAAGACCTATTCCATACAGGGAAGTGCACCCCATGCCCATAATGTTACCCTTTCGGCTAGTGATTTTACGACCCTTCAGGGAAATAATTCAATTACCAAACTTTCTACCACCGGAGACGGACATACGCACAATGTAATCGTTTCCTGTGCCTAGCTAATAAGGGATAAAAAAGAAGCGCCTATCCTACCTTTCTAAGCCCGATATGCGGATAGGAGGCGGGAAAGAAACAACTTAACAGGATAAACTGCATCTGAGAAACATGAAAGCTGGTGATGGTCTCACCAGCTTTCAAAAATATTTAAATTTTAAAGGCCTTGTCCGATGAATCAATGGTGAGCCATTGCTTCATCTTACCCTTTCTAATTTGCACCCTGAAGCGTTTTATAGGATCATGGGTCCTGGTATATTTCAGCGAATACCTGCTTTTACTAATAGCCCACTTCGGATATTCCTTGGCTATTAAAATGCTTAGATTGTTTGGCAAGGCAATATCCCTGAAACGCTCTACCGCACTTAAAATCTTGCCCTCATTATCATAAGAAGCAGTGATAGATCCATGAGAAGATTTGAAGGTAAGCTCAAACGGCTGGTCTCTAAGCTTTTCGAACTTTTCCATCCCGGTAACGTCCCAGTATGAAACCACATTTTCAAGATACCTGACATGGTTGGGCGTCAGGTGGTTCTGTACTTTATGTAAATATACATAATTGGTATTCAAGGGGCCAACGTTTAAAAATTTGGCCTCATAACCAGGCTGTGAATTTTGGGCAGAAATAAAAATCGACATACCCAGCGCAACTAAACTAATTGATTTTTTCATGATGAATAAAAATTTAATGTTTGTGAAATTGTTTTAATGATAATTGGTGATTACACTCTTTGTGTAATTTTTTTTTGTTTCGGCAACTTCCTTTACTAAGGATGTTCCAGCCGAACCAATTTCGTTTTCTTGAATTTGACATACTTTTGTTATTAATATTTGTTTGTTCATTTTAGCACATAGTTATTCCACCCCATTGCCCGGAATAGGTTTGTTTATAAAGTTTCAATAGGTTATGGGAGGCTTAAGGAATAAGCAGGCAGGCAGTATCCCAGGTAATTAAGGAATTAACATCAGGCCTCTTTTATATCCGGGAACAGCTCCCCTTTGGATTGTTTACTCATGATCATTAAATCTTGTTATTCAGGAGAAATTCTCCCGTAAAATAATGTTGATGCTTTTCCTGAAGTGGATGGAAATTTCCAGCCTGTACGTCCCTGAACAATCGTTCCAGTCCGGTTGTCCGGTAAAAGCTCAGGCCCCCAACGGTTTCCATTGCCTTGCTAACGGTTGCCTTGCAAGCTTCGGCCACCAGGGTTTTGCGGCTTAGTATTGCCACAGCTGTTACGTCTTTCGGCAAGAAATTTAAGTTATTTGAAAGATTCACCATATCCCGGAGTAATACCTGAGCCATTATGAGTTGATTGTGCATCTCTCCTGCCAAAAATGGTATATATGGGGGTCTCTTTTCCTTTCCTCGGGTTCTATCCAAAGCGATTATGGAAGCTTTTTCGGCAATTCCAACATAAACTGACATGATCAGGGGCATGGCCACTGTGAGGACCACATTCCAGAACGGATGATATTCCCCTTTGGGCCTTTCCAATGCCACGGATGTTTCGGGAATATATACCTTATCCAATTTTACCGATTGGGAACCGGTTCCCCGCATCCCTAATGTGTACCAGTTATCCATGACGGTTACCCCTTCAGCAGTCATAGGTACTGCAAAGTGCAGAACCTGCCATCCCTTTTCCGGATTTTTATATGGCGCACTGGTGACCAGAATATTACCTACTGAAGATTGACTGGCAAAGTTTTTTTCGGCGGAGACCACATATCCTCCTTCAATCTTTTCCATAGTCCCATTAGATTCTAACCAGTCTCCCGCACCGGTACTGATTAATATCAAATCATTAGCCGCCACTTTTTTCAGAACCTCTTCCCCTCCCTTACTATGCCTGTACTTCCAAATATTTGCTGCAAGAAGATGCTGGTGCATCGAAAGCGAGAGTGCAGTGGATGGACAGTAATGCGCTACCAATTTCAATATATCGCACATTTCCGAGTAAGAAGTCCCTGCGCCACCTAATTCTGTTGGTATCATGGCGGTTAGTAAGCCAATTTCCCTGATCAGTTTATAATTATCCGCAACAAAGCTATCGCCATGGTCATGTCGCTTCCCGTTTTCGGATAATTGCGTTCCAATATCCATTATACGCCCGGTCCAGTTGTTTGTTACAGTATTGTTTACAACACTTGTTTTCATTTCATTTAATATTTTGATTAGTATTTTTATTCTGGTAAAATTATATCAGAGGAAAGCGCCGGACTTTTCTTAAAAGACATTAATTCGTACGTAAAAGTCCTGAATCAGAATAAGATTGTCTGATTGTTTTTTGTATCCACCCGGCGTAATTGTGTACTTCTCTTTAAAAGCCCGGGTAAAATGGGAAGCATTTTCAAAACCGGATTCGAACGCCACTTCAGAGATCTTCTTATCGGTGGTCTCCAATAACCTTTTGGCGTATTGTAGTCGTTTGTCTGTCAGCCACCTGCCCGGAGTTGTTCCATAGTAGTCCTGAAAATCGCGCTTGAAACTGCTTAGGCTGCGATACGCTAAACTGGCAAAATCATTTAGGGAAAGATTATAAGTATAATTATTCTCCATTACATATCTAATGGAAGTATTTTTGTTTTTGGCAACCTCCATGAAATACGAGCTTATTCCCCTGTTGCCCGGAGAGGCCATTAAATTGTAAACAAGTTCTTTGAATTTTATTTCTATGATGTGAGATAAAGGTTCCCTTTCTGAAAAGAAATAGGAGTACAGCGATGTAAAATACGAATTCAATATCTTGTCTGGCTTAATGGGGATTACACTTTCCGTGGTACTTTGATTTGTATTGAGGATTTTTACCGGGGATTGTGCTATTAATTCCTTTATAAACTCGTCAGGAATAAAAATGATCAAAGCGCAAAAATCATCTTCAAAATATTTATGAATGATGTTAGCGCCTCTTTTTACAAAAATCGCGTCATTGGATCGCAGCACATAATTGTTTTCTGTAGTACACCATTCCATATGCCCTTGAATGACACTTACAAAATAATTCACGTGTGCCCAGGCTGCAAAAACTGATTTGTCTTCCTGGCATTTATACTCGGTAAATAAAACGGAGGAAGCCTCAATTTTTTTCAACCGGGGTCTGCTCATTGCTATTTCATAAATATTATTCATAACTGCTATTATTTTATTCCGGAAAATTATTCCACGAAAGTTATCTGATGTTTATAGATTACGGGAGCTCATCGGGGGATATCGGCTACATCGCGATAAATCATCAATCCCAATTATCCTCCATCTTCCACAACCTGTGAAAACCGGATAAATTTTCATCCTCTTAATTGCCGATTTAAAGACGTTGAGTGAATAAAATTGATGCGTTTTTTGTCATTTAACATTTTTGTACGCCAAATTGAAAGCTTGCTTAAAAGTGGAACAAGGTCCTGCCTCCACCCTTTTTACGAACTTTTTAAAAGTCTGTAAACCTTGCTCCGCTACCCTAAAAGACTGCGGTTAAAATCGGCATATTCTAATTTTGAATAAAGAAAATGATTAAATCTATCTCAGAAATTAAGATAGTTTAAGAGTCGGTATTTTTTCTTTTAATGGTACTTAAAAACTCAGGAGTTACTCCCAGGTAGGAGGCAATCTGTTTCTGAGATACCCTTTTTACGATTTGCGGGTATTTATTAATGAACCGGCGATATCGCTCATCTGTAGTCAAAGAAATCGTATCCAACACCCTGAGCTGTTCCCGCACATAGGCATTTTGCAAAAGGATCCGAAAAAACCTCTCAAATTTTGGAATTCTATTATATAATTCCTCCAGTTGCCCAAATTTTAATTGCAGAACCCGGCTTTCTTCCAGAGCCTCAATATTTAGTAGGGCAGGTTTTTTATTTAAAAAGCAATACATATCGGTTATCCACCAATCCTTAATTGCGAACATGATCGTGGAGTCCTTGCCGTCCCTGTTAATGAAAAATGCCCTTAAGATTCCTGAATCTATAAAATTTATGGTATTGCAGATGCGGCCTTGTTCCTGAACCAGCTCGTTTTTATAAAGAATTTGGCTATTAAGAAGGGAGCAGAAATAATTCATTTCTGTTTCTGAAATGGATATATGCTTTTGAATATTTGACACAATAGAATCAAATTCCATGTCACAAAGTATTTCCTAACTTCTCTGATAAAGTTAGTGAACTGCCTTGTATTATCGTGATAAAAAAGCTTACTCATCACCGTGTTATAGATTATATTCAAGACTGATTGTTTAATTCAACCGGATTATAATTTCGATCGTTACAAATTGAAAGCCTTCACAGGTAGGCATATGCCGTACCTGACAGCACGCTTTCTGATTTACGACCGGTTGAACTTACCAACAGGGATGCCCCTGAGGGCAACAACATGAGGAACTATGAAAAATGGACGTTGAAGAGTCAAAGAAATTCACGCGAAAATGAGATTAAAAAGCCGGCGATAAAGCGTTAATCAACATGTAATTCCAGACCCCGTAAAACAAAATAAGTTGGTGATTTCTCACCAACTTATCCCTACAAATCGAATCCGGTATTATATACTAGGATATATTCCCCTCAGAGCTTATGTCGAGCCACTTAGCCTCCGTACCATTACTTATCTGCACCCTGAAATTCTTCCTGGGCTCCTGCCCACTGGTGTACTTCAATTTGTAGATGCTTTTGGTGATCTCCCATTGGGGGTACTCCTTCAGAATTGCCACCGCTACCTCATACGGAAGGGCGAAGTTCTTAAATTGTTCAGTAGCGCTTAACACTTTACCGTTCTCATCGTAGGAGGCGGTAATCTGGCCCAGGTACGATTTAAAAGTCACATTGAAATGCGTTCCCCGACCCTCCTCAAACTGGGGGAATTTGGTTAAATCCAATAAGGTGACTACTTCCTGGAGTTGCTTTACCTGCCTGGGGGTTTCGCTTTTCTGAACTTCATTGAGATACTCAATATTAGTGTTCAGCGAGTCTCCTCCCTTAAGGTAGGATTGGTCCAGTTTCGTACTGGAAAACTGTGCGAAACCGGCACTGGTCATGACTATTAATAATAAATTGATTGATGATTTTTTCATGATACTTAAATTTAATTTTTGTGAATTTCTTTTACTATTGAATAATTATTGCGCTCGTTGCGCATTGTTTTTTTTTGGACGTTGCGGCCCGATGAAATCCCATTCCATCCAAACCAGATTCGATTTTGTATTTTTATTATAGTTCTCCTTTTTAAGTTTCCGGGATATTCGTGAAATGAAACATCACCTTTATTTTTTGGAGGTGCAAATGTATTGAGAGCGTTAAGTATCTGAAATTTAATATGGTAGACAAGAAGTAGACCCGGGAATACGCAAGGTGAACAGAGCTGTTAAGTCTCTTAAAGTTTTGTAGACAATATGTAAACATTAAATCTTAATATCCTGATAAACAGTAGTATATAATTTGAAAATTTTAAGAGAATTTAATGGCTTCTCAGAGAAACATCTGCGAAGAGAGAAGGTCTGCGTGGGCATTACAGGAGCAAAGACGGAGATCTTGAATGTTTTTCAGCCTTGTAAAAACATCCTGAGACAGGAATAGCATTAAAAAAAATCACTTAATTAATCAGAAAACACCTTTATGAGAGACATGTGGTTTGAGACAGACGACTTCGGGTAACCTCAAAAAACAGGTAAGAACAATGGCGGCATGTGCCTTGGTTATGTTTAAAATGCCGGGCCATGTCCGTCGCCGTGCGGCGATGATTGGCAGGAGGTGCAGGATCTTCAGAACCCGGATCCATTAATCATATCAATTTATTATAGCTTCCTCCCTCAGAAAAAGACCTTATACCTAATTTATCAGTTTTACAGCCGATTGGGCACCTTAATCTGATAAAAAATTAAGAATTTTGACTTCAAAATGACTATCTTAAAGGGTAGTTTTATGTGATGTTCAATCTGTTGGACATGTATTCGAATAATCATTTAGCTGTGCTTCCGGAAAGTCGTGAAAAAAGCATAAACAGATGAGTTACCGGTTAAGTTTTCCGGGAAAAGGAGCCTCGTATTGGGCAAAAGACAAGCTGGTGAAACTTAAAAGATGCTAAGGAAATGGAAAATAAAGTGAAAACATGGGGCAAAACATGGACCTATGCGGTTGTTATAGTTGTATTGCTGGTGGGCTATGGCCTGACATGGTATTTGGTAGAACAACGACGGGACAGCGACGCAGCGGCATTTTACAAGGTAAGTAAGGCCAATGAAGAACAGATTTGGAGTATTAAGGATTATGTGGAAACTATGCCTGATGGCGACCATAAGGAAAAATTAAGGGAAATCCTGGACCCCATCTATATTGTGCGGACACGCGCTGAGATGGATAGCGTCCGTACAGTTAAAGACAGCCTTTCCGCACAGAACGGCTTTTAGGTGCCTTTGGAGCAGACTGATCCAAAGACTTACTACCTTAGCTGCTTGCCTGATAACCGAAATATCTTCCGTGTCGTTCCGGAATAGATCACCCTTGGCGTTCTTATAAACTAAGAACTGAATTCAATGTTTCCCCGGCATCCCCTTCCTGTACATTCCTGGGATCGGTGATCCACTGGCCGTCCACAATAAATTTGTATTCATGTATCCCTCGGGGCAACATCAGACTCAGGCTCCAGCCATCATTTCCCTTGACCATCGGATTTGCCTTAAAAGCCCAGTTATTAAAGCACCCTGAGACATATACCTGAGAGGCGGTTTGATAGCCCTCCAAAGTGAATGTATACGCCACCAATGGCGTTGTTGCAGCCTCCATATTCCGCAGAATGTTTACCAGATTCGCGCGCTGACCATCCCCGTATATAGCAATCAACTCCTTTAATGCCAGCCTGTGCGCCTTTTCCAATGCCAGCGATGGCAAAATCACTGTGTCGGCGAGTACCCCTACCCCTTCCCAATTGCTTTTGGTGACAGGATTAATCACCAGTGCCTGGGGTAAATTGATCCCGTAATGAGCGTTCACCTTCACAGGGGCCACGGGATTGGCACCGCCAGCTGTGGTATGGCCAACGAGGGTAGCGCGTTTCAGTGCCCGGAGGTCATAGGCCAGCTCCTCCCCGCCAGAAAAGGTACTCCCGCTTATGAGCACATAAACCGGGACCTCACTAAGTTTATTAGATGGTACATATTCACTGGACCAGTACTGCTGTGTAAAATCTTTCTGCTTGAAATAGATACTGTTCAGATGCACAGAAGATTTGAACAGGTAGCCGCAGAGAAAGGGGATAACCTGGTCCGACATACTTCCGCGGTTATTCCGAAGATCGAGTATCAGGGCATCAACATCCTCCAGCTTCCGGAAAGCAGCGGCATAGGTATCACCAGAAAATTCCAGGGGGGCAAAATACCGGAAATCCAGGTACCCGATGTTGCCCGCCAGGATTTCCGCCTTTTCGAGTCCATAATTGTTCTTAGACAGCTCGGCCTGCATCCGCAACTTTTCTTCCTCCCCAAGCTGCGTTTCAAAACCGTTTAATTCCGGTAATTCGGTAGGAGAATAAAATACCGACAGGTGCAAATCCCCACTCTTTGAACGCAGATCTTCTGAAACAAACCTAACAAATACTTCCGGCTCTGTAATGGTGTCATAACGGCCAGCCTTCAATTGCTCAGAAATGAAAGCACTGATTCTCAGGGCGGCACCGGAATGAATGTAGCCTTGAACCAGAGCCTTGCCGAAGGATTCAATCAGCAGTTCCCTGTCTGCCGCATTTAATTGGGCATTAGCCTGCCGCCCCCAGAGCAGGAGCACTAAAAAAATAAAAGGAAGTCTCATAAAATTGTGTCTTAATACGGTGGCCACTAAATGCAACCTAATATATTTGATATATCAATTAAGACGACAATAAATTGGAGATGTTACATCAACCTGAAACTCTTCTTTAAAAAAAATACTTAATTAACTGCCCGGGGTTTAAGAACAGGAGGTATCAAAAGCTTGCATAACTTTTTGTTTATTGCATAAAAGTCACAGCCTTCAGATTGATAATATCTTCATTGGGGAGTTCGGGTTTTACCATAATAAAATATACATCGTGCCTGCCTTGTACTGGTGTTTTCAGGGTTGCTTCCAAAGACTCTACCTTGTCCCAGTCACCAGTAGGTGTATAAGGTATTTTAACAAGAACCGGGCCTGCCCGTGAATCCATTCGTACCTCAATATGTCCGGCCCCCGTTTTCGAAGCATATTCGAAAACGAAACCCTTAATTGCCCTAAGATCTATGTTCTCGAGCATGTAATACGCTTTATGGTTGGCATTGGTAAGGTAATTCCCAAAGCGTTCGAAATGTGCATAGCGATCCATAAATACCGTTGGGACCCGCGAATTGCGGAACTTCAGGATCTCGTGCCTGCTAATCGGTTCTATGCCGTTAGCGCCACGATCTTTATAAGAACCCACCAAAGTATAAACCCCGCGTCTTTCCTCTTTCAGGTGCCGGTTAAAGGTCAGGGTACCATCAATTTCCAGTTTGGTCATTTCTTCCTGCGCCTCGGAAAGAGACAGGATATATTTCACCATGTCGTCCACATCCTGTACCGCCAGCTGGGGATGGGCACTCATCACGCTTTCACCCCAGTTGCCCCCGCCGCCCTCGATAATTTTGGTACGTAGCATCGCCAGTGCATCGGCCTGTCCTTTATACCTTAGTGCGACCTCCGTGTAGGAGGGGCCCACTGATTTTCCTTCCTTGAAATGGCAGGCCTTACAATCACTTCGTTCTATCAGGGAATAGCCAAATGGCAGTGCTTTTACAGCGGCGGCTTCATCGCTTGTACTTTGTCGCAGGGTGGCCGGGGAGGCATCATACCCGAAGCGAACCTCCGCATTGGCCCTGTCTATGCTACCATCCTCCGAATCTTTAACCTGCAGGGAATATTCAAAAGGGATCCCTTCCCAAAAGAAGGATTTATTCTGAGCAGACACCAGATTTACCTCAGGGGGTGTGTTGCCAACTTTAATTACAAGCGTATCGGTGTCGCTGAGACCGGCCTGGTCACTAACCTTCAGGATAGCCCGATATACCCCGGGCGATGTATACGTATGAACCGGATTCCTCTCTGTTGAAACTAAGGACTTGCCTTCCAGGTACCATTCATAATTAAGTTGGTCGTCATCAGGATCTGTTGTTTCCCCGCTGCTTAAGTTTACCCTCAGGGGCGCATTTCCCACCGCTTCGTTCTTCGCCTCCATTTTCGGTAATTCAGAAGTAATAAATACCCGGTTCTGGTGTTCTGCAAGGGCCAGGGAATCAACAATTGAAGCGCGGGCTGTTGGCGGCCTGTTGCCGCGGTTATAGGCTATTTTAACGAGGCGGGCATCTTCATTATCTGCCCCGTAAACCGAGCCGTACTCGAGCATGTACATGAGTCCGTCGCTTCCGAATGCCAGGTCTATGGGCCTTCTGAAATCGCCATTCGCACTCATAAAGGGCTCTGCCTTTACCAGGTTTTCCCCTTCATCGAACCTAAGGGACATTACCCAATTGCGCATCCAGTCAAAGATAAAAAGGGTATTGTCGAAATAATCGGGGAAATTCGATTCGGAATTTGAATCGGTATCAAATGTGTAGAATTCCCCGGCCATGGCCGAACGTCCGCCCTGGCCCAGTTCGGGGAACTCTGCGGAGGCGTCATAGGGGTACCAGATTATGGGTGGCCTGGCCGGCGGAAGGTTCCTGAGGCCTGTATTATTAGGTGAATCATTAACCGGGGCCTGGGGGTCAAAAGAAGGCCCGGCAGTTTGTGTAGCGAAATCCCAATCAGTATAGGCCTCGTTATTTCCAATAAAATAAGGCCATCCGAAATTTCCGGCAACTTTTGCCTGGTTGAACTCATCGTATCCCCTCGGACCTTGATCCCCCGGTTCGCCTGCATCCGGTCCTATGTCACCCCAATAAACAGTTCCTGTTCGGGGATTCACCGCGAGACGGTAAGGGTTTCTGCAACCCATTGCAAAGATCTCCGGCCGGGTTTTCTCCGTTCCGGGCGGGAAAAGGTTGCCCTCAGGAATGGTATAAAGCGGTTCGCCTTCTTTAGCCCCATATTGCGGGAGTATTCTGAGTATCTTCCCCTTCAGATCGTTGGTGTTCCCGGAGGAGCGCTGGGCATCCAGGCTGAAAAATTCATCTCCCGGGCGCTCATCCAGGGGAGCGTAGCCATCCGCAGGAAAGGGACTGGAACTATCCCCGGTAGAAAGGTAAAGGTTTCCGTTGGCGTCCCAGGCCAGGGAACCACCGTGATGCGAGCCGCTGTTCGCTTCTACCGGGACCTGCAGCAATACCGCTTCGGATTCCATGTTTAGATTATTATCCTCGCTGAGAAGGAAGCGCGACAGGTTAAAGCGTATCTGGTTTCCTTTTGCCGGGGGGGAATAATACAGATAGATATACTTGTTTTCCTTAAAACCCGGGTCTAGGGTAATTCCAATCAATCCGGAACCCCCTTCCGTCTCCACATCAAAACGGTGTATAACTGACTGAATGCCTGTACGGGTATCATAAACCCCCAGGTTGGCTGATCTTAATTCCGTATAAAAGATCCTGCCATCATCCGCAACTGCCAACTCCATAGGTGTATCCAGGTCGTTGATGAGCACGGTTTTCTCAAAGCGGTTTTCTTCCGGCACCGGGACCGCCGTGGCTTTGCTGTAATCCAGGTTGCGCCCGTTGCCCATCGCATAGGCAATGCCCCCCTGCAAATGATTCAGGAAGAGAGGTTCAGAGAAGGAGCTGTCTTCATGTCCCCCTCCTGTATAAAATGCCCTGCCACCATCAAATTCGTGGTACCATGATATGGGATGATTACTGCCGTTGGTTCCCCCCTCGTATGATTCTTCATCCAGGGAGGCAAGTATTTTAATGCCCGGATAAAAATAGCTGTAATTGTACCATTCATCGGTGCGTTCCCATATTTCAGGCAATCCGGAACTGGCAGGGTGGTCCCTGTCTGTAACCTTAATGGTTGCCGCTCTTATATTCGGGTTGTGAGGATGGCTTTCAAACCAGGCTCCCATAAGTTTCCCGTACCAGGGCCATTCGTATTCTGTATCTGCCGCCGAATGTATACCCACATAACCGCCTCCGGCCTGAATATACCTTTCGAAAGCTGCCTGCTGCCCTGCGTTCAGAATATTTCCGGTTGTGTTATTGAAGATTACCGCATCGTACCACTTCAGGTCTTCATCGTTAAATACAGCAGCATCCTGGCTGATATCGACCAGATAACCGTTTTCGCTGCCAAGCTTTTCAATGGCCTTATTGGCAAAAGGGATGGAGTTATGCGCCCAAACTTGTGTTTTTGAAAAAACGAGTACCCTGGGGCCGTCGTCTCTGCAGGAGACGGATACCCCAATAAATGTAGCCAGGACACAAGATGTCAACAATCGTTTTAATGTCATGTATATCTTGTAAAGTTGGAAGGAATCAACTTAAAACCGTGCAGGTTACGTATCAACTGATGGTTCCTAAAACCTAAGATCAATCCCAACCGGGTTAACGGGATTGAAAATTCCTTAATATTTGGTAAACAGAAAAATACTTTTCAGTCAAATTGCACGCATAAGGATAACCTGTACAACTGTTTCCGGATTGCCCGAAGAAATTACCGGAAAAGCCGGAAGATGTTTATTCCGTGAACTAATTTAGTTTCAGTATTTCATTCGGGCAAAAAAAAAGCCGGTGGTTTTACCACCGGCGAATTCCATTAAAACAAAGGCCTGGAAATTAATTAGCGTTAACACCTATATTGGCCGCGGCAATGACGGTTTCCAAATCTTCGGGGCTAAGATGAATCCTCACATTACCATTAAAGGCTTTAAGGCCATCGTAGCTAATCTTGGTGCCATTATCCAATTGGGAAACCTCAGTTACACTTTTATCGCAGGTACAAGCATTTAGCGTTATAGCTACTTCGGTTTCCTGTGTAACATTTCCGTGGTAAATAAAGGCCGGGTGTTCCTCCGTTGTTGAACCGTTTAACTCGATGGTTACAGTAGCCGTTCCATCTTCATTTTCCGCAACGGTAACCATTCCTTCAACTCCGCTTTCATTAACCTGATTAAGACTAAAATTGAACGATTCCAGAGGTCCGTTATCCGGATCGTTGGAATCATCCTTACTGCATCCGGCAAAGAGGATAGCAGCAAATACTAAAAGAATTAGGGCGTTACTTCTCATTTTCTGATTTTTAAGTTAAAAATACTACAAAGTAGGAGAATTCCCAAAACATTAGGGCCCAATTGCCGATGTTCAGTATGTCTTGAACGTTAACCTGACTGAAAAAGTAAACCTTCGGATTGTTACTCTTTGACCCGAAAGCTGATTTTAATTGCCCATAAAATCGCCGGACCTGCCGTTTCAGGCAAGCTTCTTGGGTAACATGTTGCCCTTAAGTACCTTATACTGTCTTGTGCCTTTCCTGGAACGGAAGAGTCCAAATGCCGGAACCAATCCCGGTAAGGGAAGTACTATATAGCTCATTCCATACTGTCCTCGTTCTTAGATTATGGCAGGACCCCCTTGTTGCCATATGATATAATATTTTACCGGAACGACATGCCGGTTAATTTCCTTGGGTCAGGCTTTAGGATTCGGATAATTATCAGACTGGTCTTCTTCCGTTTCGTCCATGCATGTAAAATCTTTCTCCAGCAGCAACGCCAATTGTCCGCCCCCCTCCAGGTTGAGGGTATTGCGAAACCCGATCGCCGAACTTGCCGCCCATCCTTTTGCATCCGCCTCTGGAAGTATGAGGGTGATCTTGTTGTCTTCCAAGCTGGCGCTGAGTTCTTTAATTTCAGGATCTGCCTTCAGCGCATACTGGAAGTCATGTTTCCCGAATGATGTACGCTCCGAAACATCGCCTGTTTTACTGAAAGCTTCCACCTCCGACATAGTTAGCCGGTAGCGGATAGAATTACCTCTTATCCTTATTTTCATTGTTCTAAATTTTAGCATGTGCGGTTGCGTGCACAATCCAATTAGGGGTTCCTGGGTTCAAGGTTCAAGGAAGTTGCAGTGCAACATTATTACCTTTACAAACTTCGTGCATTTAACTTCGCTTTTGGTACTTCCTATTCCTGCTTACAACTATTGCTCCTACATACCGATAGGGGTTACCTAACCCCTCCCCACTTCAAATTAATCTTTTCGGCTGCAATAAACAAGCAGGGATTGGGCTTCAGGGTTCAAAGTTCAAGGCGGAGGTTCAATTTTCAATGTTCCGGGTTCGTGCCTCGTCCCACATTCATCATACCCCGTACTTCCAATTTCGTTTGCTGCCAGCCGCTACTGCTACTCCCTAATTTTACATCACCCACACTTCCCTGGCATTCTTTAAAATTAAAATCGCAGTAGGGGAAGGGGGGGGCAAACCCCTCCCCGGTTAAAGTTAAGCTGCTTCAATGCAATAAAAAAGCAGGTTTGGGTTCAAAATTCAAGGCGGAGATTCAATGTTCAATGTTCCGGGTTCGTGCCTCGTACCGCATACATCATACTACGTATTTCCAAATTCGTTCGCTGCCAGCCGCTACTGCTACTCCCTAATTTTACATCACCCACACTTCCCTGTGATTCTTTAAAATCGTAGTAGGTGAAGGGGGGGCCAAACCCCTCCCCGGTTAAAGTTAAGCCGCTTGACTGCAATAAAAAAGCAGGTTTGGGTTCAAAGTTCAAGGTTCAAGGCTGCATTTTCAACCTCGTGCCGCGCACTTCGTATTTGAAATTTCAACCTCCTGGCACTTCCAGGTTTTGTAAAGGATAATTTATCGTAACCCTGGTACCTTTGCCTTTAACCGAATTTATAAATAACCGGCCGTTGATGTAACTCACCCTTTCCTTCATAAAAAAGAGGCCCATGCCCCCATCGCTGCCGTGCCTGGATTCCTCCGTGTGGGCATCGTCAAAACCCATTCCGTCATCGTCTACCATAATACTGAGCATGCCGTCGGAATAATTGATGGCCACAAGGATGTATCCGGCATCCGCATATTTTATTGCATTGTTAACTGCTTCCTGTACTACCCTGTAAATATTGGTTTCCGCCAGTGAATCAAGTCGGAGATTCTCCTCAGTGCGGTTCTCGAAAAGGATATTCTTGCCCGTAAGTCTGGAGAGCTCAGTGGTCATCTTCTGCAATGCCGGTATTATTCCATGGTCGCTTAATTCCGGCGGGGTAAGGTTAAAGGTGGCTGTACGAACACCCTTTATCAGGTCCGATGTCAGATCTTTTATGTATTGTATCTTCTCGGCGGTCTTCTCCTTGTTTTTCAGGTTTATGGATTCAATATTGAACTTCAGGGCAGTAAGCATCTGCCCTATCCCGTCATGGATGTCTTTGGCTATTCGCTTGCGTTCCTCTTCCTGCCCTTCGACAATCTGACTCGCCTGTTGCTGTTTCTGGCGAATGCTCTCTTCATAATTCTGCCTGGTAAGCTGTTCTACCTTCAGCTGGGTCCTTTTTCTCTCGGTTATGTCGGAACACAACAGCAGGATACTCTGTTGCATCCTTGAATTTGGCATGGGAATAATTGACATGTCAAGCCAAAGCTCTTCACCTTTTGGCGTACGGATTCGGATTTCTTCGGTCCTTATGGTAGTTCGGTTGCTTTTCAGAATCTCCGTCAGGTATTGTTGCTGCCCCTCATCCATGGTAAGAAGTTCAGAGAACGGCTCAGCTGGCGCTTCTTCCTTATAGCCCAGAAGTTCACGAAATTTCCTGCTTATAAAGACGACAGTACCATCTTTCTTAATGCTGGCGAACAGGGCGGCATTGTCTATTACAAAATTCAGTTCCTGTAAAGCCTGCAGCGACCGTTCTTTTTCTTCATACAGGCTCTTGATCGCCTTAGCATCCTTTTCCGACCTGCGCTGACTCTGCATCAGGTTTGAGATGGTGTTTCTTATGTGGAGGGAAAGCGGCCTGAAAATAAAAAGCATCTCGAGCAACAGGATGAGCAGGGCAATTACCAGCAGGATATACTCCTTAACCTTGAGTTGTTGCAAATGCTCCTTGCTTCGCTGATCGTAGCCGTTTACTATGGTGTCCATCAAACGGAGGAATTGCCGTTCATTGTCGAGCAGTACTTTTACATTGCTGTAGAAACCCTCCGATACAGCAAGGGATGGGTCTTCAATTTGTGCCAGCATACTCTCTGTGGCTGCAACCATGGCATGGTGATGCGGCCTGATTCGTTCGAATAAGTCCAGGATCTCCGAATCATCTTCGGGGGGAAGCCCCAGCGAGTCGCTCCCAAACTGCAATCCCATATGCGAGATTTTCCACACCTGCAGGGTACGCTTCAGCTCAGACAGTACCAGTTGTTTGTTGGTCCCTTCCTCCAATTCGGTCAGGATAAGCGCTTCCTTTACCAGTTTCTGGCTGTATGCCCGCTGTCTGCCGGCCACATTAATCACCCGGGAGTCGCTTAGCTGGGAGGTAAGGTGCAGCTGAATAAGGATCTGGGCGATAATAATGAGCAGGGCGATTCCTGAAAGCGCAAGGATATACCACTTCCTGATCCTCTGAAAGGTGGCGGTATCCAGGGGTGGCTGGTGTTTTTGCACTGACATGTTCCGCAATTAATTTCTATATAATATGGTTCAGCTATCCAGGGCCTTGCCTATCAGCCTTCGCGAACTTTCAGATAGGGGTAATTTGAGGGCCGCATCCCGGCCTTCTTCAGACATCTTGTTCCAGGTCTTCTGAAGGATGTCTATAAGTTTGCCCTCTGGATGCTTTTCCATAAAGGGCTCCAGATAATACTGGAGGAATACCAGGCAAATAACATCCTCCAGAGTTTGGGTTTCAGGATCCCTTTTAAGCTTTTTCTTCTCCAGGAGGAAGGCCACCCGGTCTATTGTTTCATGGGGGTAGCCTAAGGATTGGAGAATTTCAGTGGCTGTTTGGGCATGAAACTTCTTAAGATCCCGCCGCCATTTCAGATAGCCTGTCCTGTCCATGTCGTAAGATTCCCTGGGGATTTCCCAGCGGCGGATGTGTTGGCAGCGAGCAGTCAGTTGGAGGGCTTCGGAGGCATGCGGTTCAAAATCATCGAGTTTCCGGCTCATGCGCATGGCATATAACAGTTCCTTGGGATAGGTTTTGCCATCGGCCTCCTCCTTATGTGGATCCTCTGCATTCGCAGCGTCGAATAGTCGGAAAGCATCGGGTAATTTTTCTGGTTTCCCCATTTGATCAGGCTTTCTCCCAAAGCTATTCAGAAAAACCTATATACACAAAACCATCTTCTACTTTTACCGGAAAGGTTGCAATCCCATCCAGGTCACCGTTGAGGTGTCTTCCTGTTTTGAGGGAGAAGGTATTCTTATGCAGCGGGCAGGCAACCTTTGGTTCTAATTGTTCTTCTCCAATAAGCCCCCTGCTCAGCACCATTTCCATTTTATGAGGGCAAAGGTTCTGGCAGGCATACCAGCTTCCTTCCCTGGTAAAATTGAAAACCGCTATCTGCCGGCCCCTGTATTTTACACAGGCTCCCCCGTTTTTCGGGAATTTCGCCGCTGGGGCAGCCTTAAACCAAAAGGTGACTTCCTCCAGTGATACCTTCTGATAGGTGTTTTGCGCCATTAAATTCATGATTTACAGATTAATTAGTGTATTCTCCTTCACGTTCATGCCCGGACAATTGGCATTTTCTGATCCCGCAGGGCCACGAATTCTATGGCGCCGTCCGGTTCCTCAGAGTTGATAAAATGCGTATACCTTTCCCGGATACCGGGAGTTTCCACTGCCTCCTTCCACTCACATTGGTAACTGGCTATCAATTGTTCAATTTCCCGTTCCAGTTCCCCGGCAATGCCCAGGCCGTCATGGATAACGACATTTTGAAGGTAGGTGATCCCGCCCTCAAGCTTTTCGAGCCAGGCTGCCGTTCGTGTAAGCGGCGGAGCAGTCTTGATGTAAAACATCAGGAAGCGGTCTATATATTTTATTGCTGTTTCCCGGTCAAGTTTTTCTGCAAGGAGTTCGGCATGCCTGGGGTTGGCACCGCCGTTCCCGCATACGTAGACATTCCAACCGCCTTCAACGGCAATCAATCCAAAATCCTTGTTTCTTGCTTCCGCGCATTCACGAATACAGCCCGAGACCCCACCCTTAAGTTTATGTGGAGAGCGTATCCCCTTGTAGCGGTTTTCTATGTCTATAGCGAAACTTACACTCTCATCCATCCCGTACCTGCACCAGGTTGACCCCACGCAACTCTTTACTGTACGAAGCGCTTTCCCATATGCGTGACCACTTTCGAAACCTTCTTTAATCAGTTCTTCCCAAATCAGGGGCAGTTCATGTAATTGCGCCCCGAACATATCAATACGCTGCCCTCCGGTGATTTTGGTATACAATTTATATTTCTGTCCCACCCGGCCGAGTGCCATCAGTTTGTGTGGGGTAATCTCCCCACCCGCTACCCTGGGAACAACCGAATAGGTGCCGTTGCGCTGTATGTTTGCAAGGAAACGGTCATTGGTATCCTGAATAGTTTCCTGCCTGTTGGCGGTTTCATTGTAGATACTCGCAAAAATGGCGGCCGCGGCGGGCTTGCAAACTTCGCAGCCATGTCCGCTCCCTGCAGTATCGAGCAATTCATCGTAATCCACAATTCCCCTTAGTCTTACCAGATCAAAGAGTTCCTGGCGGGAATAATTGAAATGCTCGCATATCCTTTCTTTCACGGTTCTCCCGAGCGTTTTCAGGCTTTCCTTAATCAGGTCGGCCACCATGGGTTTACACCCACCGCATCCGGTAGTAGCTTTGGTAGCCCTGGCGACACTTTTTACGTCCTCATTGCCCTCCTGCAACACCGAGCAGCAGAGGGCTCCTTTTGTTACGGCTTCACAGGAACAGATAACTGCGCTATCGGGAAGGTCCATGGCGCTGCCAAAGGCAGATCCCCCCTCCCCCCTGGAACCAACAATAAGTTCTTCGGCATTGTTCGGCAGAGGAATCCCATTAAGATACATCTGGTGCAGGATACTGTAATCCCCCGCGTCCCCCACAAGGATCCCGCCAAGGAGGGTTTTCCCGTCATGACTCACATTGATGCGCTTGTAAAGGCTTTTGGTCTTATTTTCAAATATGATGGAATGCCCCTTGTCTGCTGGCATATAGGGTTCCCCGAAGCTGGCCACGTCGACACCTATGAGCTTTAACTTGGTAGACAGGTCGATTTCCTCACTCATTTTAACGGCATTTCCCAGGATCTGCTGTACGGCAACTTCAGCCATTTCGTAACCTGGGGCCACAAGGCCGTATATCATCTGCTTGTATAGGGCAACTTCGCCGATGGCGTAAATATCCGGATCAGAGGTTTGCATCCGGTTATTCACAACAATACCGCCTCTTACGCCCGTTTTAAGGTTACAGGTCCTGGCCAGTTCATCGCGGGGTCGGATCCCAGCGGAAATTACCAGCATGTCAACGTCCAATTTGTCATCTTCCCCGAATTCCAGGCCTTCGATCGCGCCATTGCCAAGGATGCGGTTCGTTGCTTTCCCCAGATGGATGCTGATCCCCATGGATTCGAGTATTAACTGCAGCACCTTACTGCTTCGGGTATCGAGTTGCCTGGGCATGAGTTTCGGTGCAAATTCTACAATATGGGGCTCAAGGCCTATGTCCATGACAGCCTTCCCGGCTTCAAGGCCCAGGAGACCACCCCCCAGGATGGCGGCCCGGGCATTGGGCTTGAATTTCTTTAGCCGTCCGGCGTATGCAAGCATTCCTTCCAGGTCTTCAATTGTGCGGTAAACAAAGACCCCTTCCTTTTCAACCCCCTCTATGGGGGGGACAAAAGGTGCCGAGCCCGTGGCAAGCACCAAATAATCATAGCTGTGCTCTTCTTCCATGGTGGTGGTGACCGATTTCCTGTCGCGATGAATATCAGCCACCCTGGAATTGCTGATCAGTTCAATTCCGTGCCCCTTATACCAACTTTTTGGAGCCAGTTCCAAAGCCGCGGCATCCCGGTTTTCAAAGTAAGCACTAAGGTGTACCCTGTCATATGCCACCCGGGGTTCCTCCCCGAAAACTAGTAATCTGTACTCCCCCGCCGGGGCATGGTTAACGAATTTCTCACAGAATTTAAAACCTACCATGCCATTCCCGACAACTATAACCGTTTTCATAAACAATACTATTAATCAACAGAGCAATATTACGTATTTTTACGTATTTATTAAGTATTTATATGCAAATAATTACGTAGTGATATTGCGAATATGTCAATAAAGAGCATGTGTTTTTTTTGATCAGGTTTGCAAAATCCAACGGTCCTTCTCCTCATGGAAGCGTAAATTCCAAAAGTCCTGCATGAAAAAAAGCGGGGTGTCAAACCAACTCCCACCCGGGCTTCAGATCCGGTGCAATTGTCGATACACCATGGAATGCCAACTCTTTACCCTTCATGCATCATTTCTGCTTTAGCTTCTGGCCACTTGAGAAATCAGCAATCCGCCTATCGGTAAAAAGACATTTTCATAAAATTTTAGCCCCTCTTTATCTAAAATGATAAAAAACAACCGATCCCGAAGATTTAGTATACAGATATACGTATTTATACTTAGTTATACGTAGTTTTGTTTTGACTTATAATCCTGAATAGCATGACACCAATTAATTCTGCAAAAGCTACCAGCCTGGCCCTTTTGAATTTCAAGAGCCTGCCCATTCGTACTTTCTGGATAACTTCCGTGGCCTTCTTCCTATGTTTCTTCGCCTGGTTTGGAATTGTCCCGTTTATGCCCGATGTGGTCAGGGATCTTGGCCTCACCCCCGCGCAGAAGTGGAATTCGATCATCCTGGCGGTCAGCGGAACAGTTTTTGCCAGGATCCTCATTGGTAAGCTATGCGACCGCTATGGGCCGCGTTTGTGTTATACCTGGTTATTAATAGCCGGATCGCTGCCGGTTATGCTGATTGGGCTCGCACAAACCCCACTGCAGTTCCTTATCTGCCGATTCCTGACAGGGTTCATCGGGGCATCATTTGTAATCACCCAGTTCCATACATCCATCATGTTCGCCCCAAACATAGTAGGCACGGCAAATGCCACCTCGGCTGGCTGGGGGAACCTGGGAGGAGGAGCCAACCGGCTGGTAATGCCGCTGATTGCCGCAGCTGTTGTAAGCTTCGGGATAGCCGATGACGTAGCCTGGCGCTATTCCATGTTTATTGCGGGTTTTGTTTGCCTGATGATGGGGATCGTATACTTTTTGTATACAAAGGATACCCCTGAAGGCAATTTTAAAGAACTTAAAGAAAATGGCATCATGCCAGGCCTGTCCAGGGATAAGGTTTCCCTGGCCGGCGCTCTCCGGGACTACCGGGTATGGATATTGTTTATCGTATACGCCGCATGTTTTGGAATGGAGCTTACGGTCTATGGAACTATGGACGATTATCTGCAGAACACCTTTGGCCTGGCACGTGAAACAGCGGGTAATCTGGTTCTGTCATTTGCCCTGATGAATATATTTGCCCGTACGCTCGGCGGTTTCTTTGGTGACAGGTTCGGTAATACGCACGGCCTGCACGGCCGTGTATATTTCCTGGCGCTTATTCTGATGGCCGAAGGACTTATGCTTAGCTGTTTCTCGTTAGTAAGTTCTCTGGCCGCCGGGATTTTCTTCCTTGTAGCCTTCAGTTTAACAGTACAAATGGCGGAAGGGGCAACCTTTTCAGTGGTCCCTTTTATAAATAAGAAAGCAATAGGTGCTGTCTCGGGTATTGTGGGTGCCGGCGGGAATGTAGGGGCATTTCTGGCCGCCTTGCTCTTAAAGGCAAAATCGGCGGTTGCCGAGAGTACCGCTATATCGGCTAACGAGGCGTTTGGCTCTGATGCAGTAAAGGCGGCCCAGGCCACAGCGGCCTCAAGTGCCGTTGGTAACGGATATTTATGGATAGGGATCTTTGTGATGATAACCTCTCTTAGCGCTTTGTTTATAAGGTTTGCAACCAGCGAAGAAAGAATCAAAAGTCCCCGCCTCCGGACTGTCATGGCCTGGATTGGTAATAAATAAGCCTGAATCATAGCAGGTCAGCTTGCCTGATAACCTAAAAGACAACAGCATGTATCCATCAACAACGATTAAAACAGGAGGAAAAAAACAGGAATGGTCCGAACTGGGTTGTACGGAATGCCTGAACAACAACTGCTTGATAAAGAAAAACCTCCATGCCGGCTCCATTGAAGACTTCACCGCCGGCCGGAAACTGATACATTGCAAAAAAGGACAGCAATTTATTATGGAAGGCGCCCCGGTAAACGGCCTTTTCTTCCTCCTGCAAGGCAAGGTAAAGGTTTTCCGTACCGGTATCCATGGAAGGGAACAGATCGTACGCTTTGCGCATGACGGTGAGATTATCGGGCATCGCGGTTTTGGTACTGAGGAATACTACCCCATATGCGCACTGGCTCTGGAAGACAGCATGTTGTGCTACTTTTCCAAAGAACAGTTACAGCACATCCTGCGCAACAACAACGGGCTCCTCTATGACCTGATGCTTTTCTATGCCGATGAACTCAATAAGAGTGAGGCCAAAGTGAAAAGCATTTCACAGATGACAGTAAGGGAAAGAGTCATAGATACACTTCTGTACAGCTACCGGAAATTCGGACAATACAATGGCTTCCTCAGACTGCAGTTAAGCCGAAAGGAATATGCCGATTTCGCGGGGACAACTGAGGAACAGGTCATCCGAATATTCTCGGCACTGAAAAGGGAAAAATTGTTGAAACCCAATGGCCGGAGAATCGGACTGCCCGACGTGTCGCTTCTCAAGAAAGAACTTTCCGATCACTATTAAATCCTGAACATCTAATTTTGCTGGCTTGGTTTTGATTTTATTCTGCATGAGGGTTCCCTGCAAAATAAAGCCTCCCTTACAGGCCCTTTAACTAACTACAAATGTTCCATTTATAATCAGAAGCTGCGTTTTGGCAGTTATTAATCTGATCATTCCCATCATTCAATGTGTTATAAAAAGTTGTGCGGACATGGGTAAACCCATAGAATCCGACGATAACTACGTATATCTTTGTCAATAATTAAGTATTTGTACGTATTTATCTAAATATTAAAAAAATGAAAACACCAATTAAAAAATTTAGTCTGATCCTGGTACTTGCAGGCCTTCTTAACGGCTGCGGTGAAAAGGAAGGGAAAAAAGAAGTAGCTGCCCTGCAGTCTGATGCCTCCACCGGGGTACAACAACTGGATCCCGAAAAGCGCCAATTAACCTTCGGATTTATTAAGTTAACGGACATGGCCCCCCTGGCTATTGCCAAAGAGAAAGGGTTTTTTGAAGAAGAGGGCCTCTTTGTATCGGTTGAAGCACAATCTAACTGGAAGAATGTGCTGGACCGTGTAATAGACGGTCAGCTCGACGGATCGCATATGCTTGCCGGACAGCCTATTGCTGCCGGTGCGGGTTTCGGGCGACAGGCAGAACTGGTAACCCCTTTTTCCATGGATCTTAATGGCAACGGCATAACTGTATCCAACGATGTATGGGCAAAAATGAAGCCCAACGTCCCTCATGATGAAGCCGGCAAGCCCTTACACCCCATCAGTGCGGATGCCCTGAAACCGGTTATCTCAGAATACCGGATCAGCGGTCGTCCATTTAAAATGGGGATGGTTTTCCCCGTTTCAACCCACAATTATGAAATCCGGTACTGGCTGGCGGCCGCTGGAATACATCCGGGCATGTATACTTCCGATAACGTTCAGGGCCAGATTGATGCGGAGGTTCTGTTATCCGTAACCCCGCCACCACAAATGCCTGCGACCCTTGAAGCAGGAACTATTTACGGTTACTGTGTCGGGGAACCATGGAACCAGCAGGCGGTTTTTAAGGGAATAGGTGTGCCGGTGACTACGAATTATGATATCTGGAAAAACAATCCTGAAAAGGTTTTTGTAATGACTAAAAAATTCATTGAAGAAAATCCCAATACCGCGATCGCGATTACCAAAGCACTTATCCGTGCGGGCCAATGGCTCGATAAGCCCGAAAACAGGGCAGAGGCTGTAAAAATACTGTCGATGCCCCAATATGTAGGCGCTGATGAAGTAGTACTTGCCAATTCGATGACGGGGACCTTCGAATTCGAAAAAGGCGACAAACGCCCCATGCCTGATTTTAACGTGTTTTATAAATACCATGCCACCTACCCCTTTTATTCGGATGGCATCTGGTTCCTCACACAAATGCGCAGATGGGGACAGATCCCCGAGACCAAACCGGCCGCCTGGTATGAGAAAACCATCCGCGACATATATCGCCCCGATATATGGAAAAAGGCAGCCGAATTGCTGGTGGCAGAAGGCCATATCCCGGCAGGGGACATCCCGGTAACCGACGGGTTCAAAGCGCCTACTGATGAATTCATAGACGGTATGACCTATGACGCCAAAGATCCCATAGGATACATCAACAGTTTCGGCATAGGGAACAAAGATTAATAATAAAGAAAGAAATACCATGAAGCAAAGTATCACTTTGGAGAAGATGATCAAAATCCCGGCCTTGGGGTTCCTTAAACCTGTGAGATCATTGCTGCGCGGCAATATTCAGAAATCGGATATCATGAAAATGCTTCCGAAAATGGTGGTACCCGCTATATCGGTCCTCTTATTCCTGGGGCTGTGGCACGCGGGTGCCAGGATGTTATATAATATCGAAGCAGAATTCAAAATAGAAAAGGCCATGGCCGAACAGGGTGCGGAAGCTGCTGCTACCATGAAGGCCTGCATCGCCGCAGGGGAAATTGCATGCCAGCCCAATACCCTGCCCGCACCGGATCAGGTATGGGGCTCTTTTAAAACCCTGATTAAAGATCATCTGGTCATCAGGGCAGACAAGCGTGCATTCAGGTTAAAGACCCAGGCACTTAACAGTGAACGACTGACGGAAGGGAAGGCTCCCATAACTTACACAGGGCGGCCATCATTTGTAGACCAGATAGTTACCAGCCTGAAAACGGTATTTGCGGGCTTCCTGCTGGCAATGGTTATTGCAGTCCCCATCGGCGTCCTCATCGGACTGAGTGGAACGCTGCGGAGTGCCTTTAACTGGTTTATTCAGGTCTTTAAACCTGTATCCCCCGTAGTTTGGCTATTACTGGTTTTTATGATTGTGAAAACGGTGACCAGGGATTCAAACTCAGACAGCGCCTTTATCATTTCCTTTATCAGTGTGGGCCTGTGTTCCATGTGGGCCACCCTTGTTAACACGGCGATGGGGGTATCCTCGGTAGATAAAGATTATATAAATGTGGCCAGGGTGCTCCGGTTGGGGACCATGCAAAAAATCTTCAGGATAATCCTGCCATCATCGATGCCGCTGATCTTTACCGGCTTACGCATCACGCTGTCTGTTGCATGGATGGTGCTTATAGCCATCGAACTTCTGGCGCAAAGCCCTGGCCTGGGTTCTTTTGTCTGGGAAGAATTCCAGAACGGGGCCATGGATTCCAATGCCAAAATAATCGTTGCGATGTTCATAATCGGCATCATCGGATTCATGCTTGACAGGGTAATGCTGACCATACAGAACATGGTTTCCTTCAATAAAAACGAAAGTATTTAATCCTGTAACACAGAGAAATCATGGCATATCTGGAGATCAAAAACGTATCAAAAATCTACGGGGCAGGACCCAACCGAACGGAAGTGCTTTCGGATATCAATTTCAGCATGGAAGAGGGAGAATTCGTGGCGATAGTAGGTTTTACCGGAAGTGGGAAAACCACGCTGGTAAATCTGATCAATGGCTTGTTACAGCCCACCGAAGGAGAGATATTCTTTAAGGGAAAAGCAGTGAGCGGAACCAGCCATGAAAGAGGTGTCATTTTCCAGAATTACTCCCTCCTCCCCTGGCTCACGGTCTCCCAGAATGTCTTAATGGCGGTAAAGCAGGCATTCCCAAATGAAAATCAGGCCTTCTTACGCAAACGTACCGGGGAATACATCGATATGGTCAACCTAACCCCCGCCCGAAACAAAAGGCCCCGGCAACTTTCAGGCGGGATGCGCCAGCGGGTGGCAGTAGCCCGCGCCCTGGCCATGAAGCCGGAAATGATCATCATGGACGAACCGCTTGGGGCCCTGGATGCCCTCACCCGCGGTATGCTTCAAGACGAGATTCTGAAAATCTGGAGTCGGGAAAAACGTACGGCCTTACTGATCACCAATGATGTGGATGAAGGCATCTATATGGCAGACAGGATCATCCCGCTAAGGCCAGGGCCCAATGCAACCCTGGGGCCGGAATTCAGGATCGGGATAGCACGGCCAAGGAATAAATCAACGCTTAATGATATCCCTGAATACATAAAAACGCGAAATGCCATCATGGAATACCTGATGGATATCGGAGCGGAAAGGAAATCGGCTACAAGTGCCGAATACAGCCTTTCTGACCTGGCTCCCAGACGTTTTTCCGTCTAACTATTTAATATTTTAAAGATGAACAGCGTATTAAGAAATACTGATCAGGAAAGCGGTGAAAACGGGATCCATTACCCTTCAGGGGTGATGCTGGATATCTGTAAACTCAAGAAAACATACCCCGGTAGCGGAACAGATTATGTTGTCCTGGAAGACCTGAACCTGCAAATCATGAAGCAGGAATTCGTAACCATAATCGGCCATTCCGGTTGCGGGAAGACAACCCTGCTATCGATGATTGCCGGCCTTAACCCGATCTCGGGCGGCAATATCGCTATTCTCGGACATTCCGTTAAAGGCCCCGGGCCTGACCGGGGGGTAATCTTTCAATCTCCCAGCCTGATGCCCTGGATGACAGCCCTTCAAAATGTTCTTCTCGGGGTCAACCGCGTTTTCCCGCATGCCTCCAAAGCCGAACGAGGTGATATTGCCAGGTATTATCTGCAGAAGGTAGGGCTCGAAGGAGCCTTTTATAAAAAAGCCGGGGAACTGTCGCAAGGCATGCAGCAGCGCGTGGGAATAGCAAGGGCTTTTGCAATCAGGCCAAGGGTACTCCTTCTCGATGAACCCTTCGGTATGCTCGATTCCCTGACCCGGGGAGAGTTACAGGACATCCTGATAGAAATATGGAACCGCGAAAAAATTACCGCTGTAATGATCACCCATGATGTAGACGAGGCCATTTTCCTGGCAGACCGGGTAGTGATGATGACCTCTGGCCCCCGTGCGAAGATCGGCGATGTTCTGAACATTGATTTTGAACGTCCCCGTAGCCGGAAAACAGTAATCGAACATAATAATTATTACCACTACAGGAAGTATCTGATAGATTTTTTGGAACACTAAAACTCCCATTAACCACTAACATTTAAAATTATGAAAAGAGTAATTATACTAACAGTAATCGCGAGCCTGTGCCTTCAGGCCACTATGGCGCAATTTACCCTTGACGGGCAATTCCGGCCCCGCACTGAATACAGGAACGGGTTCGGCAACATTATTCCCGACTCTGCGGATGCGGGATTTGCCACCTCTACAAGAGCCCGGATAAATGCGGGTTACAGCACTGAATCCTACCAGTTGTACCTCAGTCTGCAAGACATTATAGTATGGGGTGAGAACCGGCAGTTATTGGCTGCCGACCTGAATAATTCATTCTCCATCTTCGAGGCCTGGGCTAAATTGAAGCTGGCCGATGGCCTTGCCACGAAAGTAGGGCGACAGGTAATTTCCTATGACGATGAACGGATAATGGGCGAGGTAGATTGGACACAACAGGCAAGGAATCATGATGCCGCCCTTTTGCAGTATGTAAAGGAAAGCTTTATTATGGATTTAGGACTTGCCTTTAACCAGGATTTCAATGACCCCGCCGGCTTTCAGTCGGTAGGCACCGCTTATGCAACCACTGGCTTCTTTTCCTATAAGACCATGCAATACATTTATGCGCGGAAAATATGGAACCGATTTACGGGCAGCCTCCTGCTAATGAATAACGGATTTCAGAACTTCGACAACGCAGGAAACGCCGATGGGATCTCTAAGCTGCAAACCGTGGGAACCCATCTCAATTATAAAACAGGTGGCTTTGGTGCGCAGGCCAACGCGTTTTTCCAGACAGGTGAACGGCAGGGAGGTTTGGATGTGGGGGCTGCATACCTGCTGGGGCTCGAATTTTCCTATAAGGTTACCGATAAAGTTGGCCTTGGCCTGGGTGCGGAACTGATCAGCGGTGACAAGACGGATACCGCTGACAAAACCGAAGCCTTCTTCCCCTTGTATGGCACCAACCATAAATTCAATGGCTTTATGGATTATTTTTATGTTGGCAACCATGCCAATTCCATAGGGTTGTTCGATTTACATGCAAGTGCAAACCTGAACCTGGGAAAAGAATCCAGTTTGTTAATAAAGGCGCTGAACTTCAGGGGTCAGCAGGAACTCACAGGCGGAGAGAAATCACTTGGCACCGAAGTAGACATCGTATTTTCGAAGTCGTTTAATGGTTACGGCCTTAAGATTGGCTATTCGCACCTTTTCCCGCAAGACGGAATGTACAACCTCAAAGGCATAACGGAAGCCGATGCCGCAGATAGCCAGAATTGGGCATGGGCCATGCTTATTATCAAACCGAAGTTTCTGAATACGGGGCAGGAATAAGTAGCCCGGGTATATGCCACCGATATGAGAACTGTCGCAACATACTACATTTGTGGCGGTTCTCTTTACAACGCTTATTATAAGCCAGCTACCTACGGATATATACGTAAATTGGGATTTTATACTATCTTAGTGCGGATTTAAAAAAACCGCCGATTTGCAGCATACCACCACCATTGTTTTAGCCGACGACCATTCGCTAGTCAGGGACGGGATTCGTTCACTTCTCGAAGAGGAAAGTGATTTTGAAGTGATCGGGGAAGCCGCCAGCGGCAAGGAAGCCGTAGCCCTTGTGGAACAGAAGAAACCCGCTCTTCTTATCATAGATATCCGGATGCCGGGGATGAATGGGATAGAAGCAGTGGAAGAACTGAAAAGGCTGAAAAATCCTGTGAAATCTATTATCCTTTCTATGCACGATTCGGAGGAATATATACTCAAATCCTTAAGTGCAGGAGCCAGCGGGTACCTCTTAAAGGATACCGGGAAGGCAGAGTTTATCAAGGCCATCAATACGGTAGAACAGGGCGGGAAATATTTCAGCGGGGATATCTCCAATGTCTTGGTAAATAATATCCTTGGGCAAACCGGAAGCCAGGCCATAACTGACACAAGCCGGAAAACAGGCAGCAATCCATTTGATTTAACCAATAAGGAAATAGAAATCCTTGAGTTGGTTTTATCGGGGCTTACCAATAAGCAAATTTCCGAAAAACTCCGGAAAAGTAAGCGGACCGTAGAAACGCACCGTTTTAATCTGATGCGGAAAATGGAGGTCAAAAACCTCATAGATCTTTCCAGAAAGGCCAGGGAGCATAATCTGGTCTGAATTATTCAATGACGCTATTTTTAATTTTCCATTAAGGGCCGGCTTTTATTGTTATTCCTTCAAAATAAGGTCGAACTATTACGAATTAATGCCTACGTATTAATACTTATATTCGTAATTTCACCCCCATAAACAGGGAGCTTTTCCTGAATCCGGAAAGCATGCAGAAAAAGAATATTCACAAAACCATTTGTTCCTATTGCGGGGTCGGGTGCGGCATCCTTGTTGAAAAGGACCACAAAGGCAATATCCTTGTTAGTGGGGATCCAGATTATCCTGTAAATAAAGGCATGCTGTGTTCCAAGGGGAAAAACCTCAATTATGTTGCCCAGGATACGAGCGACCGCATCCTCTACCCCGAAATGCGCTGGAGCCGGAACCATGCGATGCAGCGGGTATCATGGAATACAGCCCTCGACAGAGCCGCTGCAGTTTTTAATAGCATTATAGATAAACACGGGCCTGACAGCGTAGGATTCTATGTCTCCGGTCAATGTCTCACGGAAGAGTATTACCTGGTCAACAAACTCACTAAAGGATTTATAGGCACCAATAATATAGACACCAATTCGAGGCTTTGTATGAGTTCGGCTGTGGTGGGATACAAACAGCTGGTTGGTGAAGATGCGGTCCCAATTTCCTATGAAGACATTGAATTGGCAGATTGTTTTATGATTGCAGGGGCAAACCCAGCCTGGTGCCATCCCATTTTATTCCGCAGGATTGAAAACCATAAACAAAAGAATCCCGGGGTAAAAATTATTGTTGTCGACCCGCGAAAGACGCAAACCTGCGCTCTGGCCGACCTGCACCTTCAGCTGCTTCCGGGTACCGATGTCATACTGTTTAA
Source organism: uncultured Flavobacteriaceae bacterium (assembly GCA_964434565.1). Taxonomy (GTDB): domain Bacteria; phylum Bacteroidota; class Bacteroidia; order Flavobacteriales; family Flavobacteriaceae; genus Zeaxanthinibacter. The sequence continues at coordinate 42,578 of CAYSVQ010000036.1, forward strand.
TGCTATTGCCCGCTGCCTGATAGAAAGGCGAAGGATCGACAAGCAGTTTATAAAGAAGCATACCGTAAATTTTGAGGCATGCAGGGAAAGCGCCTTCAGGATTTCCGTCAGAAAAGCGGCACAACTCTGTGGCCTACCCGTGGAGGATATCCGCCGTGCCGCCCAATACATAGGCGATGCCAACCGCTTTCTAAGTATGTGGACAATGGGCCTGAACCAAAGCGTCATAGGTGTTTCAAAAAATGTTTCGCTGATGAATCTTTCACTGCTTACCGGGCAAATAGGGAAGCCGGGTGCCGGACCATTTTCACTCACTGGGCAGCCCAATGCCATGGGAGGTAGGGAGGTAGGCGGAATGGCCAGCCTGCTGGCTGCTCACAGGGAACTCGGGAATCCAGGACACCGTAAGGAGGTTGCCGAATTCTGGGGTGGGAAACCAATACAATCCGAACCCGGGCTTACCGCCACAGAAATGGTAGATGCCATGGAGAGCGGGAAATTAAAAGCTATATGGATAATCTGTACGAATCCGGTGGTGAGTATGCCCAATGCCAACAAGGTGGAGCGCGCTTTAAGGAAAGCTAATTTTGTGGTGGTGCAAGACATTTCCCATCATTCCGAGACCACAAAATTCGCAGATCTGTTGCTACCGGCCGCGGCCTGGCTGGAAAAAGACGGGACCATGACTAATTCGGAACGCCGGATAAGTTACCTTCCCAAAGTGCTGGACGCACCCGGAGAGGCCCTTGCCGACGCTGAGATCATATGGCGGTTTGCACAAAAAATGGGATTTTACGGTTTTGATTATAAGAGTGCCGCCGAAGTGTACGACGAGCACTGCCTGCTGACCAAGGGAACAAATATAGATATCTCGGGGCTTTCCCATACACGATTGAAGCAAGAAGGCAGCTTTCAATGGCCGGTACCCCACCCTACGCATCGCGGAACCCCCCGATTGTTTACGGACCGGGTATTCTTTACGAACGACAAGAAATCTCACTTCAATGCCCCGAGGAAACTTTACAATCAATCTGAAAGCCCTTCGGAAGCGTTTCCGCTGATCCTGAACACCGGCCGGGTACGCGATCAGTGGCACACCCGTACCAAAACCGGAAAGGTAAAAAGATTGCTCACTCATATCCCCGAACCCCTGCTGGAAATGAACAAGGTTGATGCCTACTTAAGGAAACTGAAAGACGGCGACCTGGCAGTAATTAAAAACCCGAGGGGCCAGGTACGGGTAAAGGTGAAAGTAAATTTTGATATTCGGGAAAAGGTGGTCTTCCTGCCCATGCACTGGGGCAAGGTATTGAACAACGATTTTGCGAGGGCCAATAACCTTACCAACGACCTCGTAGACCCGGTATCTAAGGAACCTGATTTTAAGTATAGTGCGGTACAGGTAGAGAAATACGTAAAGCCGCGGCAGAAGATCGTAATTATTGGCGCTGGTGCGGCCGCTTACCGCTTTGTACAGAGCTACAGGAGCAGGAACGAAACTGATGAGTTGCATGTGTTTTCAAAAGAGGAATATCCCTTTTACAACCGCGTATTATTACCGGAATACGTAAGCGAGGAACTTTCCTGGGAAGCACTGGAAAAGCTAAAGAAGGGTGAACTCGAAAAGCTGGATATCCACCTGCATCCCGCCCTGGGGATTACAGGAATCGATAAAACAAAAAAGCGGGTTACAGACGAGAATGGTATTGAACACGAATACGATATTCTTATCCTTGCCACCGGCAGCCGTGCCTTTGTAACCAGCGATATGCAAATGGGCATGCCCGGGCGGTTCACAATGAGGGAACGTTCGGATGCCGACCAGCTTCGAAGGTATTTACAGGAAACCGGCCTGCCTCCTGCCGAACAACATGTTGTGATTGTAGGGGGTGGCCTGCTTGGGCTCGAACTCGCTGCTGCCCTTAAAAAACGGGATATTAATATAAGTATCATACAACGGGCGCCGCGGCTGATGGAAAGGCAGCTCGACAGGGTGGCCAGCAGGCTGCTTGCCGAGGACGTGGCTGAAAGGGGGATACGAATTTATTTTGACAATGAGGTAAGTACGGTGTTCAGGGAAAAGGAAGAAGAAAATAGTTTGTCGGTTACCCTCAAAACCGGCCGTAGCCTCAAATGCAATGCCATTGTCTTTGCCATTGGAACCCGCCCCAATACCGAACTTGCGAAACAGTCAGACCTTAAAACAGCCAGGGGTGTTCTTGTAAATGAATACCTGCAGACCAGCCAACCCGATATCTTTGCCCTTGGGGAAATAGCTGAGTTTAAAAATTCGCTATACGGCATTACCTCAGCCGCCGAACAGCAGGCCGATATTGCCGCCAGTTATATCCTGGGCGATTACAGCAGTATCTATAACGGCTCGGTGCTGATGAATATTCTAAAATTCGAGAACCTGGACCTCTGCAGCCTGGGAATGGTTAATACCCCTGCAGACGACCCTTCCTATGAGGAGATCATTTTTATGGATGTTAGCAAACGCTATTATAAAAAATGTATAGTTAAGGGCGATACGCTCCGCGGAGCCATTCTTATGGGTGATAAGGCTGAATTTGCCGAATTTAAAAGATTGATTGAAGAAGAGATCGAGCTTTCCGATAAACGCAATGAACTCCTTCGGGGCAATACCAACTCCGTTCCCCTGAAAGGTACCCTTGTATGCGCCTGCAGCCAGGTAGGGGTAGGTAACTTGCAGGATGCCATCTCGAACGGGTGTTCAAACCTTGCCAAACTTTGCTCGCAAACTGGTGCAGGCTTAGGCTGCGGAAGTTGTAAACCCGAAGTGCAGGCCATCCTGGAGCGGCAAAAGAAAGCAGTACTAACCTGACACAGACCTTATGAACGACGATTTGCACCGCATTTTGATAAAAGGAGGGGTAACTTCCCCCGGGGAGCTTAAGGATGGTATTACTATGCTGGAGGCTGCAGGACTGGAAACTGTATTCTTTGGGTCGCGGCAGGATTTACTTTTCCCATTGAAAAAAGTGCGGGAGGAACAACTTGAGAATATGTCGAAGTTCCAGACCGACATCATAAAGGACCGAAGCTACCAAAACATTGTTTGTTCTTACGTTTCTGCTGATATCTTTGATATGACCCACTGGCTCAAGGGGTCCACCTACCTGTATATCCTTGAAAGGTTTAATTACCAGCCCAGGCTAAAAATCAATATTACCGACCCCAGGCAAAGGCTTGTGCCGCTCTTCAGCGGGAACCTTAACTTCGTGGCCTCCAAGCACGAAGACTACTGGTACCTCAATATTAAGCTGCCGCATTGGAATGAACCTGCCTACTACCCTGTTCTGGTCTATAGCTGGGATATAACCACCTTTTGCAGGGCTATTGAGGACCTGCACACGGAAGTATCCGATGTAGACGAGTTATTCCATATTCTGAACCGTCAACTGGATACCAATAATAAAGCGATTGACAAAGCACTCGAACTACCTTATTTAACCTTCCCCTATTATGAAGGAATGAACCGAATGGGGCTAGACAAGTACTGGTTAGGCCTTTATTGGCGGAACAATAAATACGACCTGTCCTTTCTTAAAGAGCTATGTGGTTTCTGTCTTGACAACAGTATAGGAAAAATCTGTATCACCCCCTGGAAATCGTTGATAATAAAGGGTATAAAACAGGAGAGCCGGCAGGAACTCGAACGCTTCCTTGGGCAGTACGGTATCAATATTCGCCATTCTCAGCTCGAAATGAACTGGCATCTGCCCGTAGACGACCGTGAAGCCCTTGAACTGAAACAGTACCTTGTACGGAGTTTCGACCAGAATGATATCAGCACTTACGGGCTCACTTTCGGGATCAGCAACGATGCCGGAAAACGATCGCATTTTTCCTCTGTCATCCTCGAAAAAAATACCCACCCCTCCATTGTGAAGGATTATGATGTACGTCCCACTTACAACGTACTGCACTTCAGAAATTTCGATCCCAACACTCAGGTTTACAAAATGTATGCCCGCGATGTAGACAAAATAGAACTCCCGGGACTTTTGATGGAACTCAGTAAAAAGTATTTCAGGCAGCTTGGAAGGGAAGAAAGGCCTGAAACGATTACCAAAAAGGAAGTATTGCAGCAAAAACGCGAGGTTTACCAATGTTCGGGCTGCATGACTGTTTATGATCCATTAGTGGGAGACGAAAGATCAGGGATCAGCCCCGGACTGTCGTTTTCAGAATTGCCCGACACTTACTCCTGCAGCGTTTGCGAGGTCCCGAAAGCGGCATTCAATAAAACCTCCCTGGTTATTTCCTGATGCTATTGGTCTGAAATTGCCGGCCGCTATTCCCGGGAGTCATTTGGCTTTCGCTGTTCCTTGTTTTCCCGGGCCTTTAACATTCTGGTACTGGTCTTCTGTTCTGCGTACCGCGGATCAACTATATAATCCTGCTTCTGCATCTTTACCGCCTCTATGCTCAAAAATCCGAATTCACTCACCACCTTGCCGTAAAAGCGGTAGATTCCCTTCCCCCTGAAAAGGTATTTTGCTGCCACCGGCGGAAAAAGTACTGTGTCGAACACTTCCCCCTGCTGGTCTACCAGGGTGGCAAAATGCATGCGGTCTCCCTTGTGGGTATGCGTATTTTTCACCGTTACCAGATAGCCGTAAATATCGATATGCCTGTCCAGGTAGTCTTGCAGGTCTTTACTTCCGTTGGTGTTTTTCGGGGCTTCCTTTAAAAGCGCAAACGGGCTGCAAAGGCAAAACCCAAGCAGTTCCAATTGGGTAAAAGCTATTTCCAGCGCAGTGGTATGCAGTTCTGGAATTCTAAAATTACGTTGTCTTGGAGGGAACAATTTGGGATGCCCGCTAAGGGTTGCCCGGGAAAGGTACAGGTGGGCCTGCCATAAAAGCTGGTGCTGATTGCTTCCCGTAAAGCGGAAGGCATCGATGCGGATCAGGATGCTCGCCTGTTCGATGGAGATAGGCAGGCGGTCCAGGAAATCCTCCAGGGAAGTAAAGGGCCCATCCTTCCGCCTTGTCGCGAGGATACGCTCCATGACCCGTTCTTCGAGTTCCTTCAGGTACATAAACCCCAGGAAAACCTCCCGCCCGTAGATACAGCTCACGGCAAAACTACGGTTGATGCAGGGAGGGTGTATGCTGCCTCCAAGCATACGGATCTCATGCACGTAAAACTCCGGCCGGTAAAAGCCGCCACCGTTGTTGAGTACTGCCACCAAGTATTCCAGGGGATAATAGGCCCGAAGGAACAGGCTTTGGTAGCTTTCCACGGCGTAGGAGGCGGAATGCCCCTTGGCGAAGGCATAACCGGCAAAACTGGCCACCTGATTCCATATCTCGGCTACCAGCCGGTCTTCGTACCCTTTCTGTCGGCAGTTTTCAAGAAAGCGGTCCTGCACTTTCCGGAATTCTTCCCTGGAACGGAACTTCCCGCTCATGCCCCTGCGCAGCACGTCTGCTTCCCCAAGGCTAAGCCCGGCAAAATAATGGGCCACTTTTATTACGTCTTCCTGGTACACCATTACCCCATAGGTTTCCGGCATAATATCGAGCATCACGGGGTGTGCCTCGCGCGCTGCCCGCTCCTTATCACGGTGCCTCAGGATATACTCGCGCATCATGCCGCTCCGCGCCACCCCGGGGCGGATAATAGAACTCGCTGCCACCAGGCCCAGGTAGCTATCTACCTCCAGCTTTTTAAGCAACATGCGCATGGCGGGCGATTCCACATAAAAACAGCCCATACACTGCGCGGTTTTGATAAGGTTGTTGATTTTGGGATCCCGCTTGAAGGATTTAATATCATGAATATCAGCGGCAGCTGCGGTTTCAGGCTGGTTTTGCCGGGCTATCTCCATGGCCTCCTTGATCTTGGCAAGTCCGCGCTGGCCGAGGATATCAAACTTATAGAGCCCCACGTCCTCGGCTATGACCATATCGAACTGGGTGGTTGGAAACCCCTTTGGCGGGAGGTGGGTAGCCGAAAAACTGTGCAGGGGTTTCTCGCTGATAAGGATGCCGCCTGCATGAATGCTCAGGTAATTGGGCATGTCTTTGATCAATTGGCCGTATTTCAGGACCAGCAGCGATACTTCGTCCAGTTCCGAAGGTTTATAAAGCCCCTCACACAAAAAATCGATTTCTGCCCCGGGCAGGCCAAAAACCTTCCCCAGTTCCCGGATCACACCCCGTTCCTTGAAGGTCACATAGGTTCCCAGCAAAGCCACATGCTCAAAGCGCTCAAAAATATAACGGGTTATTTCCTCCCGGTCCTTCCAGGAAAAATCAATGTCAAAATCCGGGGGGTTAGCACGGTAGAGGTTGATAAAACGCTCAAAGTACAGGTCGAGTTCAATAGGGTCCACATCGGTAATGCGGAGCAGGTATGCCACAATACTGTTGGCCCCGCTGCCGCGGCCCACATAGAAAAACCCTTTTTTCCGGGCATGGGAAACAATGTCCCAGTTAATCAGGAAATAGGAGACAAACTCCTTTTCGCGAATAAGATCCAGTTCTTTATTAAGCCTGCGGCGGATGTGTTCGCCCGCTTCCGGATAGCGGTATGGCAGCCCTTCCAGGCACAGTTGTTCCAGCATCCTTTCATCGGCTTCCCTGGATCCGAGGTAGGTTTGCAGGTTCTGTGGCCTGCGGTTCTCTGAAAAGTCGAAATGAATCCCACAAGCCTGCATCAGGCGTTCCGTATTCTCGAGGATATGAGGGAATTCGGTAAAGGCGGCGGCCAGGTTGGCAATGGGAAACATTTTCTCGTTCCCGTCTGCCTCTTCTTCCCTGGGGAGTTTGCTGAGCAGTACATTCTTATCTATGGCCCGGAGCAGTCGGTGCGCGTTAAAGTCGCGCTTATTCCTGAAGGTCACGGGCTGCATCACCAGCAGTTTTTCCTTCTGTTCCCTGAACCTGGAAAAGGGTAACCTCCTCAGGTCGGCCACGGAAACTCCTATAAATTCATGTTCCCTCAGGCTGTGCAGGTTGCTGAGCACCGCTTTTTCAAAGGGGTAGATCACATAGGCATCGTCAAAAATGGGTGCCCGGGCAGGGAGTTCCCTGTTCTGGTGGAGGTGTGCAGACAGGAAGTCGTTTAATTCCCGATAGCCCTGGTTGTTCCTCGCGATCCCTACAAAGCATGGGGCGGCGCCATTCCGGAAATCGATGCCCAAAACTGGCCGTATGTTATATTCCCGGGCCTTGCGTACAAAATTGAGGCAGGCTGAGGTGTTGTTGATGTCTGTCAGGGCCAGTTGGGTAACATGCATCTCCCCGGCAAGTTCCAGCAGGTCTACCTCGGAAAAAGTTCCGTAACGAAGGCTGTAATAGGTGTGGCAGTTGAGATACATACGTTATAAATTCCAAAATCCAAAATCCAAATTCCAAAATCCAAATTCAGGTTGGGAGTTTAGTTTGGCTGGGGTCATTTGCATTTGTTATCCGGTTTATGATAGAAGACAGTATTCTTTTTAACTCCGTAGCTTCTTTTATCAATTCTTTGATTTTTTCTTCATGACGGTCGTTCATGTCCTTCAAGAGTCTGAGCCAGTACTGTGCCTCTTTGGCTTCCTTCCTGGCAATTCTGAGCCTCATTGCGAGATCTTTCCTGCCCGGTTTTTCATTGGCTTCAATGTAATTAGCCCCAATGGATCCCGAAGCTTTTATGAGTTGTTTCCCGTCTTCGGTGTTGCTTAGCGTTACTGGCAACAACCCTATTAAAAGACGACAGTCTCTGGCGAATTGATAGGTCCTTTCTTCCAGATCATAGATTTTTTCTCCGTTCATATCTTTTGGAATTTGGATTTTGGATTTTGTTTATTGTTTTCTATGTGCCAGGATAATCGGCGGTTGCCCGTTAAAGGGGTTCTGCATCCTGCCGATGGTTTTAGCCCCCATCCCCGCGGCGCGCAACACGCTCTTATCCCCAAAACGCTCCCTGATCCTGTCCATGGCCGCATAGAGGTTCAGCGCCTCTTCGGTGTCTTCAAAGAGGTTTATCTGATAATTCCCCGGTACCAGATGGCTGAAACGGATGCCCACGAGCCGAACCAGCAGCCTTCTGCTATAGAGGCTGTTAAACAGTTCCAGGATCCTGGGGATAAGGATGTGGTCGGCACTGCTATAGGGGATACGCATTTGCTTCGAATAGGTGTTAAAATCCGAATACCGGAGTTTTACAGCGATACAGGCCGTAAGCTTCCCACCCCGCCGCAACTGAAAGGCCAGGTTTTCGGTCATGGCAAGGAGGATGCCCCTCAGCTTTACCACGTCTATGGTATCCCGGTCGAAGGTGCGTTCGGTGGAGATCGACTGGCGGTCGTGAAAGGGAATCACGGGGGTGTTATCTACCCCATTGGCCCGTTTCCAGATAAGGGTGCCATTGGCCCCCAATACCCGCTGCATCAGGTCCGGGGGCATCTCCTGCAGGGTCTTCACCTTCCTCAGGCCCAGGTTCCTAAGGGTCTGGTAGGTCTTGTCGCCCACCATGGGGATTTTCTTTATAGAAAGCGGTGCCAGGAAGGGCTTCTCATAACCGAGGTCGATCTTCAGCTGGTTGTTGGGCTTGGCCTCGTTGGTGGCTACTTTGGAAACCACTTTGTTAACCGACAAACCAAAGGAGATCGGCAGGCCTGTTTCCTTAATGATGGTTTTCCTGAGTTCGGAAGCATACTGGTAACAGCCAAAGAACCGGTCCATCCCCGAAAGATCCGCATAGAACTCATCAATGCTCGATTTCTCAAAAAGCGGGACCCTTTCCCGGATGATCTCGGTGACCATATCGGAATGCTTGCTGTAGGTGCCCGCATTGCCCCGGATGACCACCGCTTCGGGGCATAGCTCCCGTGCCATTTTCATGGGCATGCCCGAATGTATCCCGAATCCGCGGGTTTCATAGCTGCAGGCAGCCACCACCCCCCGGTCGCTCACCCCGCCAACCAGCAAGGGCTTATTGCGCAATTCGCTGTTGATCAAGCGTTCAACCGACACAAAAAAAGTGTCCAGGTCCAAATGTAATATGGTCTTCTGCATCGTTGCTAAAAAGAACCGCTAAGATATGGAATATTTCCATTTTTTTGGAATATTTCCATTTTAATACTTCGGTCCTTTGTGTCTCTCCCCCTCTTGGATAATCTGTCCGGGTTTACTACCTTAAGCACCAAAACCTCTCTGTGAAAACCCTGTATCTATGCTTTCTTAGCCTGGGGCTACTGTCTATCCAGACGGTATACGCGCAGCCGGAACCGGGTTTCCCTGAAAACATCCGGGGTATATGGGAAGGAACCGGGCAGTTGTTCGGACAGGAAGCCACATTTTCCATGAAATGGGAAAGCCCACTGGGGGGGCAGTTCCTGAGCCTGGAGTTCAGTAACCGCTTTAAAGATTCCTCGGGCATGGAAAGGGCCATGGACGCCAGAGCATATTACAACCTCAGGACAAACAAGGGATACTGGTTTGATTCCCGGGGGCAAACACTACCGCTGCTTTTTGAGATCGGAGAAACTGCCATGACGGTATTCTGGGGTGAGGAAGCCACCGAAAGAGGCAAAACCATATATACCCTGCATCCCTCAGGCGCAAAGGTAGAAGACTTTGTATACAGAGGAACAGACTATGTTTCCTTTGGAAACGCCGAATACCTGAAAACCGAATAATTACAAAAACCTCCAGGGCATTTCATTCAACACATTGAATCACAAATAAAAATCCCGCGGCTTTACTTCCGCGGGATGGTTCATTTTAATGCCCTGAGAGACGCTTATCCCATGTATACATATACAAAAACGAGGGTGGCGATCACGTAGAGCAGGGTACAGATACGTTCCATCGGAATGCTGTCTGGTCCCTTCAGGTTAAAATTCCTTTCCATCGGAAGATCATTTAATTAAGCCCCATTTAATTCAAGCCCCAAACAATAAGAAGAAAAGTAGTTTTCAATCAAAGGCATATCCGGTTGTAACCCTGAACACAAATGCATACAGGGTGATGAAAAATAACGCAAAACTAAACCAGGCAAAGGCCTTGAGGTAATGCTTTAACAGGAAGTGGCCGAGATTTCGGAATCCTTCCTGATAGATCTCTTTAAGTAATACTATTGTTTTCATAACCCAAAAATTTATCATTTACCAATAGGAATACAAAACTAGGTCCATCTTAGGCATCCGGAGGAATTTTTAGTCAAGCTGGATAAAAAATATGTTGAAATGCAGGGAATATTCATTCATCGGGAGATGCTGCATTTTATGGATAAAATTTGAAGGCGACCGTAAACAGTAGTTTTATCCGGCTCTACCGGGCCGGGAGAGATGCCCTTGGTCCTGTATAGGCAATGAAATTCCTGCAGCAAGTTTTCTGATGTAATTATTTACATAAAATCTTCAGGAATTTATAGCTGCCATCCCGGCCATTCTTTATTTTTGACGGCAGAACAGGCCATATGCGGAAAAATGATCCCTACGCAGCCCTGCGTTATAAAGAATTCAATGTTTTCCTGCTGGTACGCTTTGCCATGGTCTTTGCGTGGACCATGCAATTCGTGGTTATTGAATGGGAGGTATACAGCCTAACCAAAGACCCGCTCTCATTGGGGATTATTGGCCTGATGGAAGTAATCCCCGCGGTTTCCATGGCTCTTTTTGCCGGTCATGTGGTAGACCAAAATGAAAAGAAAGGCCTTCTCGTAAAATGTATCCTGGGTTTCTCGACAATCAGCCTGGGGTTGTTCCTTCTTACCTGGCCTGCAGTAACAGACGGACTATCGAAATCCGTTGTTTTATGGTCGGTATATCTCCTTGTTTTCGGGGGCGGCATCGTACGCGCCTTCCTGGGGCCCACGATTTTTTCACTTTTCTCCCTGCTTGTCCCTAAAAAGATCTATCCAAATGCCGCTACCTGGAGCAGTTCTGTATGGCAGATGGGCGCAGTTCTTGGGCCTGCCCTTGCAGGGTTTTCCATTAGCTGGATAGGAGTCCATTGGTCTATGTGCCTAATCCTGGGCTTTGCCCTCATGGCTTTACTCCTCCTGACAAGGATCCCCAAAAAACCCATCCTGAACCCTAAAATCGGTGAACCGGTGATGAATAGCCTTAAAGAGGGGATTAAATTTGTTTGGAATACCAAGGTGATCCTGGGGGCCATTACCCTGGATATGATAGCGGTGCTGTTCGGCGGAGCTGTTGCCCTGTTGCCCATTTATGCCCAGGATATCCTCCATGTAGGGGCCGAAGGCTTCGGTATCCTGAGAGCGGCTCCTGCAGTAGGGGCTCTGATAATCATGTTTACAGCCGCATATTTCCCTATGAACAGGAATGCAGGCATGAAACTGCTGGCAGCGATCTTTGGCTTCGGGCTTTGTATCATTGTTTTCGGCCTGTCCACTATCTTCTGGGTGTCTGTCCTGGCCCTGTTCCTGAGCGGGGTAACCGATGGGATCTCCATGATCATCCGGCAAACCATTCTGCAACTACGTACCCCGGACCATATGCGTGGCCGTGTGGCCTCGGTGAACAGCATGTTTGTGGGATCATCCAATGAATTGGGCGCTTTTGAAAGCGGCCTTACCGCCAAATTGATGGGTACCGTTACCGCCGTGGTTTTCGGGGGATGTATGACAGTCATCACCGTTGTTACTACAGGAATTGCTTTTCCCACCTTCAGGAAACTCGATTTACGGAAAGATATGGAGGAGCATGAAAAACAATAGCACTTCCGCCATAGTCTTACCAAATGTTGGCCTGGTAAGCCTATTTGCATTCCTGCCCCCAATTTACAAGGGCCAAAAAACGGGGACGAACGCCATTATTATAATAAAAAGGATTAGGGTGATGGGAACCCCTGCCTTCAGGAAATCGGCAAATTTGTACTTCCCCGGGCCATAGACCAGTATGCATGAGGGTTCAAAAGGCGTGATAAGGGACACGGATGCTCCGAGCATTATGGCGATCGCAAAGGATCGCGGGTCTGCGCCTAGTATATTTGCTGCTTCCAGGGCCACCGGCAATACTACCAGTGCTGCCGCGGCATTAGACATGGGCTGTGTCAGGAAGATCACCAGGATCACAAATCCCCCCAGTACATAAAGCTGGCCATAATCGCCCAGTAAATAGATAATATTGCCAGCCAGGAATTCGGAGGCCCCGGAGTTGTGCATAGCTGTACCAAAGGCACTCATTCCACCTATAAGGACCAACAACTTCCAATCCATAACCTGATAAACCCGTTCCATGCTGATACCCCCCACAACAACCACCAGTAGTGCGGCGGATAAAAAGGCCAATGACAGGGGTACCAGTCCGAGAGATCCTACCAGGACGGCTATCAGGAAAACAAAAGCCGAGAAAATTCCCTTTCTTTCCTTGAACATATTAACCCTAAAATCCCCAATAAACGAAAAATCACCCGAATTCCGGTTGACCTCAAACATATCTTCTGTCCCCTGAACCAAAAGTACATCCCCTATCCGGAGTTTAATATCCCCGATTTTTTGAGAAACTGTAAACTCGTGCCTGTGCAGAGCCAGAATCATCAAATCATAATTCTGGCGGAAACGTACCTCTTTAGGTGTCCGACCGATCAATCGGGAACCGGGGAGGATCAACACTTCCCCAAGCCGGATTTTATCGCTTTGTATTTCCTTGCTGGAAATGGTATCGGCCAATACTTCCACACCTGAGGATTCCTTCACCTTCATAAGATCTTCCACTTTACATTCCACCAATAGTATATCGTGGGCTCTTAAATAAGTGGAAGTGTCCGGGATAAAGGCTGTTTTTTGCCGAATGATCTTTAGTATCCGTATGTCCCCTGAAAGCTCCGATTCAAAAGCAAGTTGGCCAATAAGCCGGGATTGTCCGGTAATCACAATTTCCGACAGGTATTGTTTAATCTTATATTCCTCCATATAGCTTGTTTCCTTGTAATCAGGCAGTATCCTGTTCCAAAATATAAGGATAATGACAATTCCCGTAAAAAAAAGGAGCAAGCCAATCCAGAAGAATTCAAAGAAATGCAGGGGCTGTAATCCAACATGCGTTATATAGCCGCTTACCGCTACATTGGTGGATGTTCCAATCAACGTACAGGTACCGCCCAAAATAGAAGCATAGGCTACGGGAATAAGTACTTTGGAAGGGCTGATCGACAGCTTTCGGCACATCCCCATGACAGGTCCTGTGATCAGGGCTGTTACGCTGGTATTATTCATAAAAGCAGAAAAGAATCCGGTTACAAGCATAACATAGCCAACAAATAGCCTTTTATGACTGATTCGCCTGATTAATTTCGACCCCGCTTTATCCAAAAGCCCTGTTTCCGACAGAGCCGCGGAAATAATAAATATAGAGGCGAGAATAACCATAAAATCACTGCTGAACCCCTCAAATGCTTCCTGAGGGGTCAGGATACCCGACAAAGTAAGAAGAACCAAAATACCGAGGGTAACAATATCTACCCGAAATTTTTCACTGACAAATAAAACGAGAGCCGTGATCAGCAGGCCAATTACCAGGGTAATTTCCATAACAGGGAGGTCTTAGACGTATAAATTAAAGATACTCAATGCCCTTGAATCCTATTTCGTGCTGTCGAAAATTTACCCGGTGCAATAAACCGCAGGCCTGTCCAGACTTTAAGTTTGATTGGGTGGTTACTGACAAACCCATTACGCTTGAATTCGCCCTTTGGTCGAATCAGCCTTCCACCCAAATCAAGGGAAAAGCATAAAATAAAGCTGATCTAATCAATTGTTCAGGATGCCCCCGTCTATTGTAAAGGCTGTACCTGTTATCCAGGATGCCTTGTCTGATGCCAGGAACAATACGAGTTCGGCTATATCCTCCGGTTGGCCCAGCCTTTTGAGCAGGGTGGCCATACGGGCGTCATCCACCGCCTGCCTGCCTTGTTCAAAAGCAGCGGCAGAATCGTATAGCATGGGCGTATCTACAGGGCCCGGGCAGATGGCATTTACCCTCAGCACAGGCCCGTAGTCGAGGGCCATCTGCCTGGCAAGCGCCACGGCTGCGGCTTTTGATGCACAATAGGCGGGGTGGTTGGGGAAGCTTTTGAATGCCGCGATGGAGGCATTGATAATGATGTTCCCCTGTCCATTCTTCAGCATTTCGGGGATGGCATATTTACAGAGGTAGAACAGGGCACCCAGATTCGTATCCATAGTGCGTTGCCATGAATCCACTGCCAGGTCTGTTACGGATCCGAGACCAAGGGTCCCGGCGTTCAGGGAGAGCATGTCTATCCGCCCAAAAATGTCAATCGCCTGCTCAACAAGATGCTTGTTCGCATCGGCAGTGTTAAGGTCGGCCGCAACAAATACAATGTTCGGGTTAAACCGCTTCAATTCCTCCTCCAATGTTTTCCCCTTGGTCTTATCCCTTCCAGACAAGAGCAGCATAGCGCCATGACGGGCGAATATGGTGGCGATGGCCCTGCCCATCCCACCTGTTGCCCCGGTTACAATGATTACCTTACTCTCCAGAGTTTGGACCATACTATTCACTTTAAAGATTCCACTCTGAAATTTATGAATATTTAGGACTCCCGTAAAATAAATGGCTGGCAAGGCCGGGACTAACTTTTTAAAAGGGCAAGATTGGGCTTTTGAAGGTAATAATCACCTTAATCCGGGCTGCCCAGGCGGTAAAGGAACTGAAAGATGGCGATACAGAGCAAGACCGCTGAGCATGCAGCCAGGAGCGCAAAACCATTTACTCCCTCCTCGGCAATCGTCCAGAAGAATTGTGCGATACATAGCAGGGAAACAAAGATAAGCGTGGGAGTTCTGGAGATAAGGCTAACTATAAACGCCCCCAGCGGTGCTCCCAGAGCGACAACCGGGGCGGCGGCCAGCCAGTTTGCATATACTTCGGGATCCATTTTGTACAGGACAGGATCCATGCGGGAAAGCGCCATATTAACGAAGATGCCAACCACCGAGGTAAAAGCCATCAGGATAACGGAAGTTGGTATTGCAATTTTAAGATCGGTCCGGTATAACAACACCAGGCAAGCGTAAACGAACATGTCGATCCCAACCCCGGTAATCGAGGCAACTATTCCGCCAAGGAAACCTATTGTAAGGCCAATGGGAATCCGATGGCCGTCCCATTTCCTGCTCTGCCCCTGGGCGCCAACAAGTTCGCGCATTTTCAGGATATGCATGATGCCAAAACTCGCCCAAACTATGGCGAAAGTGAGTTTAATCCAGATGTCGGGAACAAAGGGGGCAATAAAAATGGCTCCTAAAGGGGTCCCAATCAATGATCCCGCAAGCGCCGGCCTAAGCAGTCCCCATGCAACACTTTTACGCAGGCTAATGATATAAATACTCGCCGAAACCATTCCGATGGATTGAATGGCCAGGCCGAAATTCCTTCCCAGGGCTCCGGGCATATCAAACAACAAAACCAGTACCGGGAAACCTACTGTGCCTCCGCCCATAGGCGTGGAACCTGCCACATAAGAACCCAGGCTCATTGCCAGGGCGATCGGCCAATGCGTCAGGGTTTCTTTCCAGTGGCCTCCAAAATGTACAAGGGCAAGCCACACTACATAAAAAACAAAAAGCCAAAGGAAAAAAGGGAGCAGCTTATTTCTGGTCATCATCAGGAGAAAATGGATACAATTGGTTGGTTATGACTGTTGGTGGTTCGGCGATACATTTTGTAAATGCAAAACCGGAATCACGTGTCGCTCACGAATTCCGGCCTGCTCAATATTCCAGCTGCCTAATGTACAAAGAATTCATACCTCGAAATAATATTTCTTGCGTTGCGGAGCGTGAAAATACTCATGATTTTACAATCAAATGAGAGATAAATATATCAGGATGGGGATCGGCAAGGTCCCCGATAAAATCATATGGGGACGCGGCGTTTATTCCCGGCAGGGCCGGACTGGAAACAATGCCTGACATCTTTACCTGAGGAGGTAGATCAAAATCACAATAGCCATAATATAACAAATGGCCGATACCACAACTGAAACCTCAGAGCTAAAGTTGAAAGCTGCCCAAAATTGCTGCAGTTTCTCTTTCATTATCCAAGATTACTAATATACTATCCTACCAGGGTGTTGAAAAAGCAGGAATGTTAACCTGATAAACCAACCGGGGGAAATAAAAAGCCATCTGTTAAGATGGCTTCCTATAACTGGCTTGAAAATGAAAGCTTAATCGGTTACTTTCACATTCACTGCGCTCATGCCCTTCTCCCCGCTTTTCATATCGAAGGTTACATTGTCATTTTCATGAATTTCGTCGATCAGTCCTGTCTGATGTACAAAGACATCGTCATCTGAATCTGTCGGTTTTATAAACCCGAATCCTTTAGACCTGTTAAAAAATTTTACTGTTCCTGTTTTCATTGTTTTGATTTTAATTGTTGTTTAAAAAATTATTATGTAGTTCTGGCTATGCTGGTGTATAAAAGACGTCATGATGTTGCGAGGCGGGTACTGCCCAGCTCCCGCAGCATTTTAATATGTGCCATTATCGCAGAAAAAAATGTTTCATTGGAATGGTAAGGCATTCCGAATTCCCGGGCGGTCCCTGCTACTATCCCCGACAGGTTCTTGTAATGCACGTGGCAGACAGTGGGCAACAGATGGTGTTCTACCTGGTAATTTAAACCGCCAATAAACCATGAGAACAGCCTGCTGCGCGGTGCAAAATTTGCGGTGGTTGCCAATTGGTGCATATACCAGTCGCCTGCGATCAGGCCGTTTTCATCGCGTTCGGGAAAGGTTACATCGGGCAATATATGTGCCACCTGAAAAACGGAGCTAATCAGGAAACCTGTAAGAAAATGCATGCCAATGAATGCGAGGATAATGATCCAGGACGCCAGGGGAACCATAATTAAAGGTAAAACCAGGGCATAGAAGTAATAAACCAGTTTCCATAACACCATCTTGGTAACTTCATTCCTGAATTCATTTTTCTTGTTTAAAAATCCCATTTTCCTGTAGCGGCTAATACGGATAAAATCCTTGGCGGTTACCCAGGAGAGGGTAGATAGACCATAAAAAACCCAGGCATAAAGGAACTGGAAACGGTGAACCCAATATCTCTTGGCATGAGGGGAAAATCGGAGGAAAAAAGGTGCGTTGATATCATCATCTGCATCTTCGATATTCGTATAGGTATGATGGAGGATATTGTGCTGGATTTTCCATACCGTGGCATTGGCGCCCACCAGGTTCATAGTATATCCCAAGCAGGTGTTCAGCCGGCTGTGTTTAGAATAGGCACCGTGGATGGCATCGTGCATAATTCCCATGCCAATGCCAGCCATTCCCAGACCGCTGCAGGCATAAAGTACGAACAGCAACCACACGGAAGAAACCAAACCCGAATTGATAAACACAAGGGGTACAATGAACAAGGTCAGCATCATGACTGTTTTAAAAAACATGCTCCTGTTACCATGTTTACTCAGGTTCCGGGTTTTAAAATAGGTATTAACCCTGCTTCTGAGGGTTCTGGCAAACTCACTGCCTGTTCGCTCTGTATATTTTGGAATTTCGATGACTGATCCTATTTAATAATTCAACAATGCGGCCGGTCTGTATCTGGTCATCGGACAGTGGTGGGGTTAACCAATAAACTGAAAATGGCACTGAGGCGGCATGATTACGGAACTGAGAAGAAATTATTCGGGTATCTTAATGAAGGTGGAGACTTGCATCAAGGATAACGTACATAACTTGGTCGCTATTCCTTAAACTTAGCTTTAAAAGCTGTTATAGTACCTTGTTACTGTGCGAATCGTTGCGGGTACATATAACTGCAAGCCTCTCAAACGTAATCGATAGTTAAAGTACTATTCGTTCAATTAATATTTTAAAGGTAGGCTTAAAATCAACCGGTATCACAAATAATACGTTATAGTGCTAATAACTGTGTTATTACAGCACCTTTTTTATGCCGATTTATGCGGGTTCAGCTTAAAATAAAACCCCGGCGGGGCATTTCCACAGAAGATAAAAAGTGGCAAATGATAACAAACCATAGACCACACGCTCTGGAAGATCGGTAATGTTCCTGCGCCTCCCTTCATAGCCAGGGGCGGATGCTGATTTTAAGGTCGGCTTCCCGACTGAAGGCCATGCGGCCGGAACGTCGGGACCCACAATTATACTTTAAAAAAAAGACCCCGTTTACCAGGGTCAGTTCTGTACCTCGGGTGGGTTGTAGAAATTAATTTTATTTGATGTCAAATGAATCTAATTGACTATATTTCAAATACTTATGTTGATAAAAAAATTTTGATTTTTCCCTTATTTTCGTATTTTTAGACAAAAACCGTCACTTTTCCGTCACTTTTTTTATGTCTGTACAACTGCGAAACCGAACCCTGAAATCCGGAGATAAAAGTCTCTATCTCGACATTCATCACAACGGTCAACGCTGGAGGGAATTCTTAAAGATACGACTTTCTTCAAAAGATCCTACCCGGATGGAAAAGAAGCACCTCGCCGAACGGATTAGGGCCAACAGGGAATTGGAACTTCTATCGGAAGAAACCGGGCATGTTCCCAAGCATCACAAAAAGTTGAACTTCCTTGTATTTGCAGAAGACTATATCGAAAATTACAAAAACAAGGATGTGCGAATCATCGAAAGTGCAGTAAAAAAGTTCATGCTGATTCCTAATAACAACCGGCTTTCTATTTCCCAGATCTCCCCAAAGATTATGGAGAATTTTAAAGACTACCTCATTCACGATGCGGGCTTAGCCAGGGAGACGGCTCATAACTACTTTACACGATTCAAGAAAATCCTGAAAGCGGCCAAAATTAAAGGGTATATCCGGGAAATGCCAACAGCCGATATCCGGTTTACCAATCCAAATAAGGATGATACCATAAAAAAACAGGTTTTAGATACGGAAGAATTGCAACAATTGGCCAGCACCCACTGTGGTAATACGGAAGTTAAGCGCGCCTTCCTATTTGCCTGTTATACTTCCCTGGGCCTTGCCGAAATCCGCGTTCTAAAATGGTCCAATATTAATAAAGGCCGATTGATCACGT
>CAYSVQ010000037.1:0-7678 GCA_964434565.1 uncultured Flavobacteriaceae bacterium
CCAGTTTCAGGGATAGCAAGCGGGTACGATGGTCAGAACACAGACAATACGTTCTGTAAGCGGATCAAAGCCGGGAATTAACAACTATACATAACCTTAAAAATTTATTACGATGACAACATATAACAATTTATCACCAACAGAGTCCAGACGTTTTACGTATTTCTCAAACTTTAAAAACAGCAAACGGGTACGCTGGGCTGAATGCAGAAACTACATCTAACCAGGTCCATACCTGCAACCAAAACAAAGAGACAAATCACATTGTCTCTTTTTTAATTCCTGAAGGATCTACGCCGGCTACTGTAACGGTAAAAAAAATCCCTGTCGCAAGACTGCAACAGGGAAAATATTCTTAGGACTAAAAAGGTGTCTCCTAATCGTCCAGGGTTATTTCTTCCGTAGTATCATCCGGGTAGATGATGGTTGCCAAATTATCGCAGCTGCCGTCGCCAAAATCTACGGTTACAGCCAGGCCGTTCTTGTTTACATACAGTAATCCGCTTACCAGATCGTCGCATCCGAAATTACCAATAAGGTCTTCCGTTACCTCAATCACGTAAGTATTGCCATCCATTTCAATTGTCCAGTTGCCACTAATGGCTATACTGCTGCTTTCCAGGGTTTCACCAAACGTAAAAATCAGGGTTTTGGTACCAATTTCCTCTATAAGGGAGTCGTCAGCAAGGATCAGTTCAATATCGCTCGTGACTGAAAACGCTACCGAGTTCTCAGTGGATCCTGCATCAATATTATACGTTCTGCTGCCCTTTACTTTAGTTTCCCCAACATAGAAATCAGCGAAGGTGGCAGTAAAGGTAGCAGCCTGGGATCCGGATTCATAAACAACTGACAGGGTGCCGTTGATATTTCCACTTCCATTCAGCACACAATTATTAAAGGTTGCTGTAAATCCTGTTTCAGAATGTACCGTTTCGTAACACTCGTTGGCGCCTTTGGCACTGCTGTTGTCTGTAGCATAAATTTCGGCAAGTACCATATCCACCGAAGCTGAAATTTCATCCGTTTCCAGGATTGATTTGAGTTCGGCTTCACTCACTTGCTGATCATCAATTTGATCCGTGTCATCATTGTCGTTGCTACAGCCAATAGCAAGAGTAGCCGCGATAGTTGCAAGCATAATACCCTGCAGGGCTTGTTGTAATCTTTTCATAGGTAAACTGTTTGGGGTTTAAAGTTCTAAAACGCTGAGGTAATCCATTTAGTGTTCAACCCACAAAGATTGTTGAAGATCATTAGTCCCGGAACAGGCCTGGATGAAGGCAATACCTTTATTCTTTTTTCCTTGTAAAGGGGACGAAGCGTACTGCCATGAGGTTTCTTTCCCGATACTTGTCACCTTTCCTTACGAACAGTTTTAACTGCCTGACGCCATGATGCGGTCCAACCGGGATAACCATCCGGCCGCCGTCCTTTAATTGTTCGAGAAGTGGTACCGGTACGGTTTCGGCCCCGGCGGTTACCATAATGGCGTTAAAAGGAGCAGCGTCGGGCCACCCCTCATAGCCGTCCCCTACCCTAACCTGAACATTGGAATAACCCATAGCCTGCAACCTTTTCTCCGCGGCAATGCCAAGGCTGCTGACAATTTCTATAGTGTAGACAGAATCTGCAATCTCAGCCAGCACCGCGGCCTGGTAGCCTGACCCTGTTCCTATTTCGAGGACTTTATCCCCAGGTTTCAGGTTCAGTACCTGCGTCATGTAGGCAACAATATACGGTTGGGAAATAGTCTGGCCTTCGCCAATTGGCAGCGGCCTGTCTTCATAGGACCATTCCCTGACATTCCCGGGGACGAACATATGGCGCTCAACCCTCCCCATTGCTTCCAGGGTGGCTTTGTCTTTAATATCCCGGCCACTGAGTTGAATTTGTACCATGTGGGATCTTTGTTTTTCAAAATCCTGCTGAGCCTGAATGCCTGCACAGGTGAAGATCAGGTAGCTGAGAAGGGATCCAAATCCGGCTTTTTTACCGAACCCTGATATGGTTTTTGTAAGGATGAACAAAGATCTTTTTATTTAGCTGTACTAGTTATCGGTAATATCTTTAATGGCATTGGTGATTCCATAATAGCTGATACTTGTCCGGCCACTGCTGATAACAGTTACCCTGCTGTATCCTTCCCTGTTTATGGTCATGATAAAATTGTGTTTTTCAATCCCTTTATCGATACTGAATTTTACAATCGCCCTGCGTTTATCGTCTTTAAACTCCACCGAATAGTCTTCAATGGGGCCCTCGTATTTTATTCCACCATCCACCTGGTAAGGGCTATTGGCACGGACTTCCCCGAAATAAGGCAGGTAGACCTCCACCGATTCCCCATTAAGCCGGATGTTGTTCGGGGTTGTTACAATGCTGTTGGTATAGCCTGTACTGGAGATAAGCCTGTCTGCAATAAACTCGTACTGCGAACTTTCTATAAGTGCCCTGGTAGCTTCATAGGCTCTATTGGCCTTCTCTTCTTTTTTCATGCTTTTATCTGAGCTGTCCTGACCCCATAGCACGGAGCTGCCTAAAATAAATGCCATTAATACGTACAATGTGTTTTTCATAGTCTTTGTTTTTAAGGTGGAGGTCCTGACAACAATCGATGCCTTTCTTCCCCCCTGTGAATATTCCGGATTTTAAGCTCCTACCCTTCCGGTACCCGGCCGATAAGCAGCCAAATGGTTTTGTCTGCTTCTTCTTCCCATTTTCCCAGGTTATCATATACCCCGGATACTTCAAATCCGGCTTCCTGAAGTTCCTTTTTTACAAAATGGGGAGCCAGGGTATGTGAGATCGCCTGTTGTTCCCTGTTCTTTCCCCGGGCATGTTTCTTTAATTTTTCCAGGATGACTATTTTACCTCCGGGTTTAAGAGCTCCGTGCACATGGCTAAGGATGCTCATGTAATCATCCATTTCATGGTAGGCATCCATGATAAAAACTATATCCAGCCCTGTTTCCGGCAATTTCGGATCGTCATACTCCCCCAGGATAGTGGTAATATTTGTCAGGTGACGGTCTTCGGCATGCTGCTGCAAACTATTAAGGTAGTCTTCCCTGACATCTATCGCAAAAACCCTACCATAATCGCCAATTTTCCTACTGAGATGTATGCTCAGATAACCTTCGTGACACCCAATATCGGCTACCATATCCCCGGGCTTTACATCTGCCCATTCAAGGATTTGATGAATATTCATCCAACGGTCCCTTTCATCCCAGTCGCTCTCGACATACTGGGCAACCCCGTACATGCCTAGCAGGGATATTCCAGCCAGCCATAACATCCTCAACGGTTTCATCCCATGAAGGTACTAAATATAGGGCCAGACAGGTACCGACCCTGTCATAAAAATTACTAAAATTTAAGGAAATAGGCCAATTTCCAGTTATTTAAATGAAGGTTTTAGCAACTCTTATCTTTTCAACAGGAAATAACCGCTAACCGAACGCCCATCCGTTGTTTCGATTCGATACCAATACGAATCAGATGGTAGTGGCCTACCGTTGTTAGTACCATCCCAGCTCTGGTTGGTTTCCAGCTGCTTTAAAAGTTTTCCGAAGCGGTTAAAGATCCATACCCTGCTGACAAGTAGGTCGGGAGTGGAACGCACCTCCCAATTATCATTGTAGCCATCGTTATTTGGGGTGAAAAATTTTGGTATGGGTAAATTCTCTGCCATAGGTGGTTGCATGATGGTGGTAAAAGACCATTGAGGACAATTGGTTGCCTCCCCCCAGTTATTGTAAGGGATAATCCTGTAAAATATCCGTGCACCCTCGGGCAGCGTTCTTTCCAAGGTATGATTTGTAACAAGTCCAAGGTCGAGTCTGTTAACAATATCCGTAAGATTTTCTGCCGTCCCTGCAGATAACAGATAGCCACGCGCTCCGGGTACGGCTTCCCATTCAATGGTAGCATCCAAAGAAACTCCTGTTGCCCCGTCGGCTGGGGTCAGCGGGTTGCTGCAGCCCGGAGGTGGGGGTGCATCACCCGTGGTAAAAGAGGTGGCCAGGCAATCCTGTGGTTCTCCCAGGTCGTTAAAAGGGATTAAGGTTATAAAGTAAGTGGTATTCGCCTTAAAATCCGGAGGCTTAAAATTGGTTCCGCCCCCAACCGCTTCATTATCCAAAAGCCTCAGGCCCCCGGGTGAATTCTCTTCGATGGTCATCCGGTATCCCTCCGCGTTGAATTCCCGTAT
This sequence comes from uncultured Flavobacteriaceae bacterium, assembly GCA_964434565.1. Classification (GTDB taxonomy): domain Bacteria; phylum Bacteroidota; class Bacteroidia; order Flavobacteriales; family Flavobacteriaceae; genus Zeaxanthinibacter. The sequence continues at coordinate 4,217 of CAYSVQ010000037.1, forward strand.
CCAGGTAATATTGGAAGTAACTGAAACAAAGTCAGAGCCGTCGCGGGGGTCCAATATTTCGGTACAAAGCGGGGAGTTGTTTCCCCTGGTCCTGAAAGTTCGTACCGTACAAACAGCCTGTTCGCCCATTTGATTGTAGGGGGTGATCCTAACAAAAATCTGCTGGAGAAAGGGAAGGTCATCGGGAAGATCGAAGCTTGTAACATTGCCCACATCCTGTTCTTCAAGGATATCCATATTTATTGATGAGGTACCCACAGCCAGCAGGTATCCGCTAGCGACAGTCTGAGGAATCCAGCTAATGTCTGTAGCCGGTGAGATCCCGTAGGTTCCGTTTTCAGGGTAAAGAAGGGTCACGCAACCGGGCACCCCTCCCGCTGCTCCCGTGGTAAATGATTCTTCCGGGCAACCAATGGCATTGCCACTGTTATTGTTTGGAATAATTGTCACGAAATAGGTGGTATTGGGTTGCAGGCCTGAAGGCGGGAGGTAGCTTAGATCGCTACCCAAGTCTAGCGTATCTGCAATATCGACACCACCCGAACTGCTACCCATAACCAGAAAGTAACGCGTGGCATTGGGCACGGGATTCCAGCTGATTTCGGAATTCACCGGCACATTGGCAGACATTGCCGGGGATGTCAGAGAGGCGCATTGGGGTTCCTGTGCCCCAAGGATAACGGTAAAAATTAAATGAAGCAAACAAAGGAGCCCTGCACTTTTCCTAAGCGCAGTTTTATTAACGCCTGCCATATTCCGGGAGATTGGCATCGGATACGTTTTAAATAAAGGAAATTCAGGTCCCTATTAAAAATAGTCTAAATATTGCGGATCTCCTTACAGAATATCAGCAATTCAGAAGCGCACAGAAATCTTACCCCTTAAGAAAAAAGGGCTCCCGGAAGTAAAATGTATTTCTTCTACCGGAAATGATTCATCGCGCAACCGGCTTTCCGTTGCAAATTGCGTTTCCTTCCATTCGGTATTGAAGATGTTTTCCGCAATAATGCCAAAATTCCAGGGCCCATACTGGTAATTCAGGTTGAAATCTGAGACAAAATAGCCTTCTGCAACTATGGAATTATCTTCATTGGCAGGCCTGTCGCCAATAAAGCGGAACTGCCAACCTCCGGAAAAATCTCCCAGGTCGTTAAAAGTAAGGCCTCCTGAAGTTGTCAGGTCGGGCGCAAGGGGTATATAATCTTCCCCTTCCGGCTCTTCGCTGCTGCGGGCATAGGTATAGTTAAGGTCGCCATTTACATAGAGCCAGTCTGCCAGCTGGTAACGGATCCCGAGGTCGATACCCCTTCGTAATGTTTCACCACTGGGTTCTACAATGCCGGCATCACCCACATAAACAAATTCCTGCTCCAGAAAAAGTGACCATAAAGCGGCATTGACCACCATCCTGTCCGTCGGTTTTACGATAAGACCCACGTCCAATCCGAAAGCCCTTGGCAGGATGTCCCGGCTTTTGTTTTGAAGTACCACCCTCGTATCATTGGAATGAAAGCCAATACCGGACTTGGCATAAAATTGCATGCCTGCCGAAACGGCGTAAAGAACATTGAAATGGGGGGCAAAAACAACCTGATTCTCTCGTTGGCTGGTATAGGCCTCTGCTATTTTATCCTCGTAATCAAAATTCAGGTAGTCCATTCTTAATCCCGGGTTGAATGTTAATTTTCCTGTTTTATAGGTGGCATTTATAAAACCAAAGGCATTCAGTTCATCAACATTGCCATAGGCCAGACGGTTAAGGATGACTTTCCGGTTCAGGGTGTGCGATAGTTGTACATCATTTACATCATCATATCTGAAACCCATGCCTGCCTCGAACCGTAACTGCTCATTATGGTTTTCGAGGTATACGGATTGATCGAAGGTTGTTTGGCCTCCTACCAGCAGCCTACCTTCCTTTTGTTGGATCTGGTCCCCATTTTCAGGATCTTCCAGAAAGAAGGTGAAATTTGAGAATAGCTCAAAGTCATAGGCAACTACATAAGCAGATGAACGAATCCTTCTGCGTTCATCCAACTGATTCATATGGTTAATCCATATATTTGTCCGGCTTGTGTTACCCCCTTCCGTAGCATCGATAGCTCCGAACCTGCCAATCAACCCCTGCTCCACGGCCCTTTCAGGAATTTGGCCCGATGCATCCCATTTACTCTGAAAATGTGAAACGGAGATATCGAGTTCCTGATTTTCCCTGTTGTTGTAGTTGTACCTGGCCATAAGATTGAATCGGTTAAAATTCTGAGGGGCATCGAAATAGCCATTAGAGGTTATAAACTCGCTTGCCATATAGGCGGTATTCATATGGCTATCCATGAGTTTCAGCATGGAAAGGCTTCGGAGGGTGTTGAACTGACCGGCTTCAAAGGACAGAAGGTTATGCTCAATGGTTTTCTTGGTTCTCAATTCAACATAACCGGCTGTATTGAAGTTCCCTTTATCTGAATAATAAGGTCCTTTCCCAAAATCGATATTTTCTATGGTTTCAGGAATAATAAAATGCATGTCTGCATACCCTTGTCCATGGGCATGCGATACCATGTTAACGGGCATGCCATCTACACTAATGGCTATATCTGTCCCGTGATCTATATCAAAACCCCTTAAAAAAATCTGCTCCGCTTTCCCGCCTCCGGCATGCTGGCCAATAATCAGGCCAGGGATCTTCCGCAGTATTTCCTGGGACGATTTAACAGGGATGGTCTTAACATCCACATCGATGATATTGCTCAATGCATTAACCTTCGAAACAAGGATAATCTGATCCAGGGAAACTGCTGCCTCCTTTAATATAATCGAGACATCACCATTGATTAGTTTTTCCTCAACTACAAGCTGCTCATTGGCATAGCCCAGGCTGTAGAAGTAAATACTGTCGCCGAGGGAGACATCATCCAATTCGAAATATCCGGAAATATTAGAAAAGGTATAGCTGCCGGTTGTTTTGTTTTGAACGCCCACCCCCTCCAGGGGTGCGCCGGTCTCGTCACTTATAGTTCCCCGCAACTCGTGGGGATACGCCCAAAGAAAATTGGCTAAGCAACAAATATAAAGACAACTCTTTAACATGTTAAAGGTGTTTAAATTATTGATAAGAAGTACCTTAAGATAATACCGGATGCTGAATGGCCATTAACCTTATCCCTAAGGCATGCGGCTAAGGCAAGCTTCCGGATAGTGGTGGAGTACCCCCAGGAAGCCGGTTGATTGTTTCCGGTCCGGGAAATGACCGCACCAGTGAGTTGTGGATTAACCAATGGGTGGTTTCAGCGAATTAGCGGGGAATCCGCGTATGGCGATAAAACGTAAGTCCCTAAACGTTACCCGGGTATTGCCATTGGCATTATCGGGCGCTACCTCAAGGGTTCCCCCGAGGTGCTTATCAAGATATTTTTCTTCGGCCGCGGGTCCTGACGGTTCCTTTTTAGTTCCGGACGAACCGTC
>CAYSVQ010000038.1:0-9716 GCA_964434565.1 uncultured Flavobacteriaceae bacterium
GGCCACAATCATTCCAACCACCCCGAACAATAGCCCGGCGATTATGATGATCAGAAAAATCTCCAGGGGATGGGAGCGTACACTATTCGAAAAAATGAAAGGCTGTGAGAAGAAATTGTCCACCAGTTGGCCAACTACCAGGCCGATAATCACATAGCCGGTTTTGGGAAGGATCACAGAGCTGAAATCATAGCCCAGGTTGCTCGTCATGGTAAGGAAAATCATGATCCCGCCACCTATAAGGGGCCCTATATAAGGGATAATATTAAAGAGGGCGCAGAGAAACGCAATTACTACGGCATTTTCTATCCCGACCCACAGTAAAGTTACTGTATAGATAACGAAAAGGATAAAGATCTGTATTAGCAGGCCCACAAAATACCGTGACAGCAGGCCATTTATTTTCTCTATGGAATTTACAACTCCGCGTTCCCGGGATTTCGGAATAAAGATCAGCAATCCTTTCTGAAAAAGCTTGCTGTCTTTGAGAAAAAAGAAGGAAATGAACAGTACGGAAAACAGCCCTATGCTGAGGCTGCTAAGCACGCCTACAAAGGAATTCAGGATGTTCGGGATAAAGGCAAGGTTCAGCCCTTCAAGGATATTCTTTTCAAGGTCCGATTCCTTGATTAGCGTATTCACTTCTTCCGGGGAGGCACCAAAATACTCGGTAATTTCCAGGTAAAGCGTGTTCAGGTTATTTTCCAGATCCTTTAGATTCAGGAGCGACAGGTTTTTACCCTGTTCCGCAATGAGGGGTACAAAAAGCGCTATGATGCCCCCTAAAAGACCAGCCATGAGCAACATGGTTACAGCTACGGCCAGGGTATTGGGGAATTTTACCCTTCGCCTGAGAAAGAGCACAACGGGCCTTCCGATAAGCGCGATAACAACCGCGATGGCGAGGTAGGTGATCACAGGGCCTATTTTATATAAAAAATAAAGGATAAGGAGGATGGCTGTGATAATTGCCACGGCCCGCAAAATTCCCTGGGAAATGATTTTTGGGGTCATAACTTAATTCCTGAATGCATATTGGATGATATTGGCCCCCATTTGCAGGGCTTTCTGTCTTACTTCCTCCGGGTCGTTGTGCACGGCGGGGTCCTCCCAGCCGTCACCCAGGTCGCTCTCAAAAGTAAAGAGCAAGACCAGCCTGTTTTCATGGAAAATCCCAAATGCCTGGGGGCGTTTCCCGTCGTGTTCGTGGATTTTTGGCAAACCTTCCGGAAATTCATAAGCCTGTTTAAAAATTGGGTGGTCTGCACCTAATTCCTCAAGCTCCTTGTCGGGAAATACTTTTTTTAATTCCTTTTTCAGATAGGGTTCCATTCCGTAATTATCGTCTATGTGAAGAAACCCGCCTGCCAAAAGGTATGTCCGCAGGTTCTCGGCCTCCGCGGCCGAAAATAAGACATTGCCGTGTCCGGTCATATGTATCCATGGATAGAGGAAAATTTCAGAGCTCCCGGCTTCCACGGTGGCAATATTCGCGTCGAGGGTGGTACGGATATTTTCATTACAAAACCGCACCAGGTTTGGTAAGGCAGTAGGATTGGCATACCAGTCGCCCCCTCCCTGATATTTTAATATGGCCAGTTCCTGACTTGTTGCAGCCTGGCTACTTAAAAAAATCAGAAGAAGGAATAGTTTTTTCATAATGCCCTGTGCCCTTTACAGCCTTTCAAATGTAGTAATTATCATGATACGGTTGATTTGCCTGCCTGCATGCCCGCCAATGGAAGGGATGCGCCAGCTAGCTCACTTCAGACGGCTTGAAATTAGTAGGCAGTAGGCAGGAGCAGTAGGCAGGGGGTAGTTATACGTGGATTTGTGTAGTTGTTTATACGAAGCCAGGAATCCGTCTGAGGCGGAAATTGGTATTTGGAATTTACCCGAAGAGATTGATGCGTTTAACGGTTAATTGGAAGTCCGATTCCCGCTGACAGGCTTGGACTTGATCTTGAAAACCCGTTTTGTGTTTTTTTTGAATTTGAATTCGCATTTGACCTACCTGACCTCACTCCCAGCCCCTCTCCAGGGGAGCAAGATCCTTTAAACATTATTGGAATTAACCCCTCCTTTGGAGGGGTCTGCCCGAAAGGCCGGGGGAGGTCCTGTCATGTCGGGGAGCGTAGTTACAAAGTCATCTCGCCATTATTGCCGGATACAGTGAGATTGCTTCTCTCTCCCGCATGCTCGGGATTCCTGGTAAAGACGGCAGCTTAGAACATGTTGTAAATCGTCATGGCGAGGTGCGTAGCGACGAAGCCACCTGACCATTGTTGTTGGGATTTCGTGTAATAACCTGAAAAACCGAACTCAGCCACTGTTAACAACAGCCACTGTTGCAGCTGCCATCAGGGCAGCCGTTTCTGTGCGGAGCCGTGCTTCCCCCATAGACACCGGCTGAAAACCGTGGTCGTAAGCCAGTTTAATTTCATCCCGGGTGAAATCTCCCTCCGGGCCAATTAGGATCAGAACATCCAGATCTGCACCCACCCGCCTTTTCAGTTCGGTTTTCTCCTCATCCCCGCAGTGGGCAATCATCCTTAAACCCTCATGGTCCTGTTTTATAAATTCGCTGTAGGGAATGGCCTGGTTTAATATGGGAAGATAGGCCCTCAGGCTTTGTTTCATGGCAGCTTCGAGCACTTTTGCCATCCTTCCTGCATTGATACTTTTCCTTTCGGATCGGTTGCAAATAAGGGGCGTAATTTCATCGACGCCAATCTCTGTGGCCTTTTCAAGGAACCATTCGTAGCGCGCATTGTTCTTAGTAGGGGCGACAGCCAGATGCAGGCGATATCTCTTCCCGGGATTCCTTTGGGTGCTCACCACTTCGGCCGTGCAGTGCTTAGGGTGAGCCGCCACAATCCGCACGGTGAAGAAGCTACCCTTGCCGTTCGTAGTCTGCAGTGTTTCGCCTTCTTTTTTGCGAAGCACTTTTACGATGTGCCTGCTCTCTTCCGGCTCAAACTGAAAGCGGGTATCGTGCTCTGTAAGATCGGGGGTAAAGAATAATTGCATGCAGTGGGTTTTGGTTAGGCTTTCCTGAGCACCTTCCTGGCGTGCTCTATCCCAAGTGTTATCAGCTCCTGCAATTGGGCTTCAGTCCTGAAACCTTCGGGGGAGACATATACAAACTCCCTCATTGGCCGTTTGGTAAAATCCATGGGTCTTATATGCGCCTGATGGAGAAGGTCTTCCATCTTTTCGGAAACTACACGTACCATCAGCTCATCCCCAACCACCCCAACCGTCATTTTTCCGGAATATAGGTAGGCGAGGCCCCCGAACATTTTCTTTTTTGATAGTTTATCCGATATGGAATGCGGGTACGTACCAAATGCAGCGTCTATCCGCCTTTCAATTTCCCGGTCGTAAGCCATACAAATCTAAAATGAGTATTATTTACCGAACAGTTCTTATCTCAGCTTCCCTTCCCATCCATTATATAACGCGCTTTCGGCGTCACTTGCTGGTCTGTGAAATCCTCCTCAAGATACTTCAAAAATCCCACTATCCCTATCATGGCCGCATTGTCTGTACAATATTCAAACTTTGGGATAAAGGTAGTCCAGCCTTCGGCATGCCGCATGTTTTCAACGGCTTTCCGGATCCCCGAATTTGCCGAAACCCCTCCACCTATGGCCAGGGTTCGGATTCCGGTGGCAGCACCTGCCTGTTTCACTTTATCCATCAGGATTTCCGTGATGGTATATTGAATGGAAGCACAGATATCATCCAAATTTTTTTCTATAAATGATGGATCCTTTTTGGTTTCCTTCCTGATAAAATAAAGGATGCTGGTTTTCAGGCCGCTGAAACTGAAATTCAGGCCCGCGACTTTAGGCCTGGGAAATTTAAATGCCAGGGGGTTGCCCTTCTGGGCATGCCTGTCAAGCAGCGGACCACCGGGGTAGGGAAGTCCCAGGATCTTGGCGCTTTTGTCGAATGCCTCACCTACCGCGTCATCCAGGGTCTCCCCCAGTACTTCCATGTTAAAATACCCTTTCACTTTTACAATCTGGGTATGGCCGCCGCTTATGGTTAAAGCAAGGAAGGGGAACTCCGGTTTCCCTTTATTTTCCTCATCTATAAAATGGGCAAGGATATGGGCCTGCATATGGTGGACCTCTATCAGCGGGATCTGCAATCCCATGGCAAGCGATTTCGCAAAGGAGCTTCCTACAAGCAACGAACCTAAAAGTCCCGGCCCGCGTGTAAATGCTATGGCCGATAACTGTTTTTTGTCGATATTTGCCATGGCCAGGGCGCGGTCTGCTACAGGGACAATATTCTGTTGGTGGGCTCTGGAAGCAAGTTCGGGGACTACCCCCCCGTATTCTTCGTGAATTTTCTGGGTTGCGACTACATTGCTCAGCACTTTGTCGTTGCATAGTACGGCGGCAGAGGTGTCGTCACAGGAAGATTCTATTGCAAGGATGTAAATTGTTGGATTTTCCACCGCGTTTGGAATACATTTTGGAGTACAAAGGTAAAACATAAGGCCCTATCAAAAAACTGAGAAAAATACTGGTTAGAACCCTGCTGGCACTATTGCTCCTCTGTGTTCTTGCCACGATTGTCCTCTCTCTGCCGGTAGTGCAGACGCGGCTTGCCCGCTATGCCACCGATTCCATCAACGAACAATTCGGAACCAGCATCAATATAGATCGGCTGCGTGTTTCCCTCATAACCTGGGATACTTCGCTCAGGGGAGTATATATAGAAGATCATCACCAGGATACGCTCTTTTACATAGATGAACTAAGCACTTCCATCCTGAGCATCAGGAATATGGCCAACGGGAAACTGGAATTTGGCGATATTGAGATCGACCGGCTCGACTTCAAACTCAAGACGTATAAAGACGAAGGCGATACTAACCTGGGTATTTTCATTGAGAAACTGGATGATAACCAACCAAGAGCCCCGGGAACCCCGCCCTTTTATTTTTCATCCTCTGATATTGAGATCCGCGACAGCCATTTCAGGCTTATAGACGAGAATCTGGAGAAGGAAGAATCTCTGAATTTTACCGATCTTAATATCGATGCCAGCGATTTTTTGATCCTGGGCCCCGATGTAAGCGCGGAGATCGAGGCATTGTCTTTGGATAGCGGACGTGGTATCGCTCTCGAAAAAATGGCGACCTCCTTTAAATACACCAAGCAACAAATGCGCTTTGATTCCCTGCGAATAGAGACCCCACTATCGGAACTAAAGGGCAACCTTGTTTTCGATTATGACCGGGAAGACTTCAAGGATTTCCTGAACAAGGTGCATGTATCTGCCGATTTTAACGAATCAACCGTTGCCCTGGATGAGGTAAATCTTCTTTTTAACGAATTTGGTTCCGGGAAAACGGTTATTTTTTCATCCAATTTGCAGGGGGTGCTGAACGACCTTCATGTAAGCAGCCTATTCCTTCAGTCCGATAATACCGGGATTAGCGGAGACTTTAATTTCCGCAATCTCTTCAGTTCAGAAGCGCCATTTTATCTAAAGGCCGGTATCCGGAATGTAACCACCAGCTATTACCAGCTACGTGCCCTGCTGCCCCGCATCCTGGGCGAAGCCATCCCTTCAACCTTCCGCGAACTCGGCCAGTTTACCATCAGGGGAGATGCCACGATCACTGAAACCAGTATCGAAACGAGGGTTAACCTTGATTGTCCTATCGGGAAAAGCTATATAGATTTAAACCTGACCGAAATAGACAATATAGACAATGCCTCCTACATTGGTTTCGTTTCCCTGATAGATTTTGACCTGGGCCGCTTTGTTGGAAATAAACAACTCGGAAAGGCTTCCATGGACCTCAACGTGGAAGGCGAGGGGTTTGTTAGCGCAACCCTGAACACAGAAGTCATAGGGGAGGTATACTCCCTTGTTTATAACCGCTACGAATACAGGGATGTGAATGTTTCGGGTATCCTGAAAGACCAGTTGTTCGACGGTTCCCTGGTGAGTAACGATGAGAACCTCAGATTTAGTTTTAAGGGGCTCGCCGATTTCGGGAGCGAGGGGAACAACTTTAATTTTATTGCATCGGTTGATTACGCAAACTTAAAAACCCTGAATTTTATCGAAGACAGCGTCTCTATCTTCAAAGGTGACCTAAGTATGGCCATCAGCGGCAATTCCCTTGACAATATAGAGGGCGATATCAAGTTCACTAAAACCAGCTACCAGAATGTGAACGAAACCTATTACTTCGAAGACTTTAAAATAGAATCCAAATTCGGGCCCGATTCGGTGCGCACCATTGATATCAACTCGCCCGATATCATTACCGGCTATGTGAGCGGTAAATTCAAGGTGCGTGAATTGGGCAGGCTGATGCAGAATTCCCTGGGGAGCATCTATACCAATTACAAACCCCACCAGATCTCGGAGGGGCAGGAGCTTTCCTTCAATTTCAGGATTTATAATAAAATCGTTGAAGTTTTCTTCCCTGAGGTTGAGTTCGGGCCTAATACCTTTATCAGGGGTGACATAGTAGCAGACGAGGGCGATTTTAAGCTAACGTTCCGCTCCCCGAGTATTGCTGCCTACGGGAACGAGCTAGACAGCATCGAAGTACGGATCGATAATAAGAACCCGCTTTTCAATACATTTATTTCCGTTGAGGATGTGTCTACCGTTTATTATGACGTGAAGGATTTCAGCCTTATCAATACTACTCTTAACGACACCCTCTTCTTCCGTACGGAATTCAAAGGCGGCAGTGAGTACAACGATAGTTATAACCTCAATTTTTACCACACCTTTAACGAGCAAAAGAAATCGGTCATCGGGCTTAAACGTTCCGATGTAAGCTTTAAGGGCAATCAATGGGTACTTAACCGGGAAGGGGATCAGCAGAACAAGGTGATCATAAACAATACCCTCGACAGCATTACCATTGAAGAAATTGTAATGAACAATGATAACAGGGAACAGATACGGCTTCGGGGCCAGCTGGCGGATTCCACCTACAAAGACCTGGAGTTGCAGTTTAAACTGGTGTCGCTGAATAAAATAACCCCCGCCATAGACAGCCTCAGATTGGAGGGCGAGATTAACGGAACCCTTAATGTTTTGCAAAAAGACGACATATATTTGCCGTCGTGCAACCTCGATATCAGCGATTTTGGCATCAACGGCTTCAGATTGGGGCAGTTAGACATTGGCATAGTAGGTAATAAAGACCTATCGGACTTTGTCGTCAATACGCAGATTACCGAGAACGACCGTGAGAAATTCAGCCTGATCGGGAATATTGCCAACCAGGGCGAAATGCCAACCGCTTCCCTGCTGGCGAATTTCAGCGAGTTCGACCTCGCTCCTTTCAGCCCCCTTGGCGACGGGGTGATAAGCAATATACGGGGTAAATTGAATGGGAGCGCCCGCATTACCGGGGAAATTAACAATCCCGACATCAATGGCCTGCTGACACTTAACAACGCCGGGCTTGGCATACCTTACCTCAATGTGGATTATGCCTTTGCTCCTAATTCCACCGTTCGCCTCACCAATCAATCCTTTTATTTTCAGGAGATCGGCTTAAGGGATATTGCAATGAACACCAGGGCTACCATAGACGGTAGTATCAGCCATACTTTTTTCAAGGACTGGAACCTGGATTTTGACCTGGGTACCGAAAATGGCCGCTTCCTGATTCTGAACACCGGTTTTGAAGAGGAAGTATTATATTACGGTACCGGCTTTGTAAACGGAACAGGCACCATCATCGGGCCTACCGAGGCATTAACCATTACCTTCGACGGATCTACCGCCCGAGGGACTTCCCTGAAAATTCCCATCAGCGACGTGGCTTCAGTAGGCGATTATTCCTTCATCAATTTTATAGAAAAAGACAGTGTTGCGCAGATTGAACTCGAGCGGGTCCTTCAGGAGTACGAAGGGCTAGAACTTGAATTCGACATTGTAGTTACCCCCGACGCCGAAGTGGAGATAGTTGTAGACCCCAAAACAGGCAGTTCGCTCAGAGGTACCGGGGAAGGGATCCTCCTGATAGAGATCAACACCAATGGAAAATTCAATATGTGGGGTGATTTTGTGGTGGTAACGGGTAAATACAATTACAAATTCGGCGGGGTTATTGATAGAACCTTTACAGTGCAACCCGGTGGCAGTGTGGTTTGGGATGGGGATCCGCTGTCGGCCCGCCTGAATATGGAGGCCGTGTATGCCCTCAATGCCAACCCGGCCCCCCTGCTCGACAATGCCGGTTATTCCAGACGCATCCCGACCGAAGTGATCGTGCGCCTGACCGGCGAACTGGAACAGCCCGCCATAGATTTTGGAATAGAATTCCCAGGCACCAGCTCCATAGTGAAATCCGAATTGCAATACCGGCTTCAGGATCCGACAGTGGAGGAACAGAACGCCTTTTTCCTCCTGGCCCAGGGTACATTTGTCAATGAAAATACCGGCCTTACCAGCCAGGCCCTGGTAGGTAACGCTATACAGACGGCCTCAGGGCTTCTAAACCAGGTATTGGGCAGCAACAATGACAAGTTCGATTTTGGGGTGTCCTACGAACAGGGATATCTTGATCCGAACGACGTACAGACCGAAGACCGGATCGGGGTTACCGTTTCCACCCAAATCAGCGATAAGGTCTTGTTTAATGGCCGTTTCGGGGTCCCGGTTGGAGGCGTGAGCGAAACAGTGGTGGCGGGTGATGTAGAGGTGCAGGTTTTACTGAATGAGCAGGGTACCCTGAGAGCCAAGATATTTAACCGTGAGAATCAGATCCAGCAGTTTCTTGCAGACCGCCAGGGATATACCCAGGGGATAGGACTTTCTTACGAGGTTGATTTCAACAGCTTCAGGGAGCTATTGAACAAAATCTTCAGAGAAGAGGAACCCGTGGAAGAACCTGAAGAAGAACTGCCAGCACCCAGCGCGGTGATGGGTCGCGACAGTCTGATACGCTTTTACCCTAAGACCAAGGCGCCCCTCTAGCCCGTTTTAATGAAGCTCCCGCATTTGTTTTATTTCTCACAAAAAATCTAAAAAGCTTTACTACAACGATATCGTATTTTCCTAAGCTGTAAATTAAGATGGACGGGCGCTCATTTTTTCCAATAAGTTTGTTAATTTCGCAATTCTAATTTTTTTGATGGCTTCCGAGATAAAGAGAATAGCGGTTTTTACATCCGGAGGAGACTCTCCGGGTATGAATGCCGCCATCCGCAGTGTAGTTCGTACCTGTGCGTATATGCAAGTTGAATGCGTGGCGATCTACAGGGGATATCAGGGCATGATTGAAGGAGATTTCCAAAACATGAACGCCCGGAGTGTTAATAACATCGTCAATAAGGGGGGTACTATCCTTAAATCGGCCAGGTGTGAGGACTTTCGCACTGCGGAAGGCCGTAAAAAGGCCTATGAACAACTAACGGCCGCCAGCATCGATGGCTTTGTGGTCATAGGAGGGGATGGCAGTTTCCGCGGCGCACAAATCTTCTATGAGGAATACGGCTTCCCGGTAATCGGGATCCCCGGCACCATTGATAACGACCTGCCCGGCACAGACTTCAGCATTGGCTATGACACGGCAACGAACACCGCCGTGGAAGCTATCGACAAGATCCGGGACACTGCCATGTCGCACAACCGCGTGTTCTTCATAGAAGTAATGGGAAGACATTCCGGGTATATCGCGGTAAACAGCGGACTCGCCGGCGGGGCGGTGG
>CAYSVQ010000039.1:0-2566 GCA_964434565.1 uncultured Flavobacteriaceae bacterium
ACTCCGCGACCTTGGAGAACCTCCCTATAAAAGTGCTAAGGAAACCGGGCAACTTTTACGAATCGTCAAGCACTATGAAAGGAACACTTCCCTGGCTGCACCGGAGCACTGGTGGGAACCCGTATCCGGTTATGACACAGAGGAAGACATGAAGAACCGGTACAATGGGGATGATTATTCATTTATACATTTTGCGGGTCATGATAAACTGGGGATAAAGTCTATGGCTTCAGATATAGATTTCGGCAAGGACGGACTGGAATTTGAACTGCCGGTTTATTTCGTGCAGGGGGAGAATGATATATTAACCGCAGCTGAAATAAATAAACCGTATTTCGAAAGCATTTCCGCTCCCGAAAAGGAGTATTTTTTAGTGCAGGGGGCAGGGCATGGACTTAATAGATCCATTACCGATACCCAGTATCGTATTCTTAAGGAAAAACTGAAATATTAGTTTATTATTGGGCAAAACCTTTAATGTGCTAAGGCCAAATATGAAACCGCGCGGATGTTTGTGGCCTATTTCCCAACTGCGGATTTTACCTTCAGCCAGCCCCTAATTGCCCTGGAGTTGCTTAAAAATCACAACCTTGATCAAATAAACCAATGGATGAAATAGACCGTTACATAGCAACTTTTCCACCGGATGTTCAGGCTGTTTTAAAGCAAATACGGGCGGTGATTCTGAAGACCGCGCCGGAGGCAGTGGAAGCCCTTGCATATGGGATGCCTGCATATAAGACCATGGGGAAACCATTGATATATTTTGCAGGGTATAAAAACCATATTGGCTTGTATGCTACCCCTTCGGGACACGAGAAGTTTGCAGCTGAACTTGCAAAGTACAAACAGGGAAAGGGTTCTGTTCAGTTTCCACTGGACAAACCCATACCATACAGCCTGATAGAGCGGATTGTGGCGTTTAGGAGAAAAGAAAATTTACGGCACGTCCGTAAATGATCATAAGTTAACCGGACAATATCATTCTGTACCCTTTTTATCCCGATTCCCCAGGATCTCATTCAGTTTCTCCTGGTTAACCCCAAAGATACCGTCTTCGGAAACCTCGTCCAGAAAGGTATTTATATATTGCTGACTCAGTTCTTCACTGTCACCGTACTTTTCGCGCATTTGCTCCAGGCGGGCGTGCAGGTCTGCCCTGATTTCCGCATAAGCCGGGTCGTTATACACATTGTTCTGTTCATGGGGGTCGTTGGCACGGTCGTACAACTCCCAGTAATCCAGGTCAAAATAATAATGGATCAGCTTATACTCCTCGCTTACCAAAGCGTAATGCCGGTTTACCATATGTTCTGCAGGGTACTCATAGTAGTGGTAGTACACCGCATCCCGGGTCCATTGGTCTGTGTTACCCGTGAGTAACGGCACCAGGCTTTCCCCCTGCATATCCCCGGGTGCCGCTACCCCTGCAACCTCCAGGAATGTCTGGGCAAAATCCAGGTTCTGTACCATTTCGCTGGATTTGCTCCCGGGGGCAACCTTCCCGGGCCATGAAACCAGCAAAGGGGTTTTAAAGGATTCGTCATAAACAAACCGTTTGTCGAACCAGCCGTGTTCTCCAAGATAAAACCCCTGATCTGAAGTATAGACGATGATGGTGTTCTCCATCAGGTCATTGGCTTCGAGGTAATCGAGCAGCCTGCCCACATTTTCGTCGACCGCACGGATTGTTCCCAGGTAATCCTGCATGTAGCGCTGGTAACGCCATCTCATTTTATCGGCCTCCGTCATCTTGGGGAAGGACTCCTTAAATTTTTCATTCACCGGGGTATACGCCCTTTTAAATGCTGCCATTTGACTGGAATCCAATCGACTGGTCTCATACTCGTAGCGCCGCTTATCTATTCCAATTTCGGGAATCCCCAATTCGTCCATTACTTCCGGAAAAATTTTCGAATCCCCTGCCCAGCTCATATGCTTCAGGATGTTCATTTCCGCTTCTGCAGCTGCAGGGCGGCCTTCATAATCGTCGAACAGGGTTTCAGGTTCGGGGAAGGTTTTGTTGGTGAACTCCTCCATATGGCGCTCGGCCACCAGCCATGACCTGTGGGGGGCTTTATGCAGGTACATCAGCATAAAGGGTTGATCGGGTTTTCGTTCCTTTTCAAGCCAGTCCAGGGTCATATCCGTTATAATGTCGGTCACATATCCTTTTAACTGGATTTCACCATCATTTTTGGTGATAAAATCCGGATTGTAATAGGAACCCTGTCCGGGAAGGATCTTAAACTGGTCGAACCCTTTGGGATTATTGCCGAAGTGCAACTTGCCAAACATTGCGGTCTGGTAGCCTCCTTTTTGAAGCAGTTGCGGAAAGGTGATGTTGGTTGTATCGAATGGGAAATGATTGTCTATTTTCCCGTTTAGGTGCGAATGCTTACCGGTAAGTATAGTGGCGCGGGATGGCGCACAGATGGAATTGGTGACACTGGCATTGGTAAAAAGCATCCCCATCTTTGCGATACGGTCTATATTCGGGGTTTCAAGCAGGCGGTTGTCATAGGCGGAAATAGCCTGGTAGGCATGATCATCAGACATGATAAAA
>CAYSVQ010000040.1:0-8616 GCA_964434565.1 uncultured Flavobacteriaceae bacterium
GTTCCATATTAAATTTTGGTTAGATAAATTTCAGCAAAAAGTTGGTGAGAATTAACAGCACGGTCGAGAGCATAAGCATAATACTGATCTTGTTGGCATGACGGATGTTAAAAATCCGGTCGGCCATCAGGAATCCAAAAAGCAGGAGCAGCGTGTAAATAGCGGGATACATTAAAAATGCGGCAACAAAATCACCCTTAAACAGCAGGGCGGCAGCCCGCTGCAAACCACATCCCGGGCATTCCACACCTAAAAACTCCTTGTTAAGACAAGGCAGCATAAAATCCTCCAGGGAGGCGGTTAGTCGGGTGGTTCCGGAATTCATCCTATATGCGTTCGCTAACCGAAAAATACTATTATTTTTGAGTAATGAAAACAAAACACACCATTTATTTTCTCCTGATCCTCACTGGGGCATTGCTCATGGCCAGCGAGGATTTCATCCTCCGCAGTGAATATTCCTTCAGCCTGGGGATCATCCTGTTAATGTTCGGGGTATATAAGGCATCTCAAAGCTGGAATGATTTAGAGGAGTCCGGGAAGGGTGAAGGGGAGGGTGGAAACCAATGATGTCTGAGTTTCAAATAGGGGACAAAGTTGAGGCCGTGGATGATACCACCAAAGGAGTGGTGGTTGCCATTTCGGAAGGATGGGTGACCATAGAGAGCAGGGATGGATTCAGACTGCAATACAGGCCTGCCGAACTGCTCCGGACTTCCGGGCAGGAACGGCTATCGGTATCTTCCTACGATGCCGCCCTGGCAAAAGCCGAAGAGGCCAGGGGAGCGCGCAAAAGGAAACCTGTTCCCAAACGAAAGGAGCGTGATGCGCCCAAAATGGAAGTGGACCTGCACATAAACCAGCTCGTTCCAACTACCCGGGGGTTGACCAATCACGATATCCTTAGCCTTCAGCTGGATACCGCCAGACGACAGCTTGAATTCGCTATGCAAAAGCGTATCCGGAAAGTCGTTTTTATTCATGGGGTGGGAGAGGGAACGCTCAGGGAAGAACTTTTATATCTCTTTGGCCGGTATGAAAATGTTAGCTACTACGATGCCGATTACCAGAAGTACGGACTTGGTGCAACAGAAGTTTATATTCGCCAGAATTAATTTGCCACGGTGCTAATAGTGCCAAAATCATTGATGCTCAGATCTGTGATGCGTTCTCCCTGCTCATTCACCAGGGAAATCCCGCTCAGCCGGATGTTGTGTTCAAAAGCGGTGGTGTCGCCGGCACTCATCACCGTTGTGATAAGCACTTCGCCTGCGGTAGCTTCTATTTCCTCGTTTACCACCGGCGTTCCCGGTGGAATATCGCTACAGAAGTAGTCCTTGACCACATCCCCGGAAAAGATTCTGTATGTAATTTGCGACTGGCCCGGAACCGTGCTGCTGAGCGTGCCCGCCGAGGCCTCGTTTTTCAGAAGGCCATTTTGCAGTTTCAGGATCAGCGCTTCATCGGAACTGATCTTAAAAAAAATGGTGGTAGCCGTTGTTGCGGTTGTTCCGCAAAATTGAACTGCCTCAGCATCAAAATCAATGGTTTCAATTTGCAAATCCCCGTCGCTGCAGGCTATGAAAATGGCTGGAAACAGTAATAAAAATAATCGGTTCATCCGCCAAATATACCTCAAAGCAGAGAGATTTTCCTAGAGCTTTAGGGGGAATTTAGGTGTTTTTAAAGGAATTTCGGTTAATTTTGACGCCCTAATCCATAGCTTCCCAAAAACATGAATCGCGTATATCTGGACAACGCCGCCACAACCAGGGTAAGGGAAGAGGTAATTGCAAAAATGCTGCATGCCCTAAGCAATGTCTACGGAAACCCTTCATCTACCCATGGCTTTGGGCGTAGTGCCAAAACGGCAATTGAACAGGCTCGGAAAACGGTTGCTGCCTGCCTTAATGCGAAACCTTCTGAGATAATTTTCACCTCTGGGGGCACGGAGGCCGACAATATGATCCTGAGAAGCGCGGTACGAGACCTTGGTGTGGAAACAATTATAACCAGTCGGATAGAACATCATGCCGTTCTTCACACCGCGGAGGAACTTGTAAACGAGTATGGAACCCGGGTGGAGTACATAGACCTTGATCCTTTTGGAAACCCTGATCCGGGTCATCTGAAAGCCCTCCTTGCCAGGGATGCTTCCAAGAAGCTGGTGAGCCTGATGCACATAAATAACGAGATCGGGAATATCCTCGATATAGCCTCTGTAAGTCGCCTTTGTAAGGAATACGGAGCTTTATTCCATTCAGACACCGTACAGTCAATAGGCCATTATAAATGGGATGTACAGGAGGTGGGGGCTGATTTCCTTACAGCGGCCGCTCATAAGTTTCACGGCCCCAAGGGAGTTGGATTTGCCTATATAAAACGCAACAGCGGTCTTAAACCGCTTATTTTCGGAGGTTCGCAGGAACGCGGAATCCGGGCCGGCACCGAGGCTTTCCACAATATCGTAGGCCTGGAAGCCGCCATGGTGGAGGCCTACCAATATCTGGAGGAAGAGGAAGCCTATATAAGCGGGCTAAAGGAATACTTCCTGCAACGTCTGACAGAAGCCCTCCCGGGGGTAAGATTTAACGGGCTTTCGGGCAAACCTGGAAAGAGCACCTACACCATGGTAAACGTCTGCCTGCCCTTTAGTGAAGAAAAAGCAATGATGCTGCTTTTCCATTTAGACCTGAAGGGGATTGCCTGTTCCAGAGGCAGCGCCTGCCAGTCTGGGAGCAATGAAGGATCGCATGTTTTACAGGAGATCCTCTCGGAAGAAAACCTTAGAAAACCGTCTCTCAGGTTTTCCTTTTCGAAATACAATACAAAAGAGGAACTGGATTATGTAACTGACGTTCTCAAAGAATTTCTGGAAAACTAGATTCAGGGATTTGCCCTGGCATTCAGCCGTTCCTTGTCATAAGGAAATTTCCTGGTGGCCTTTTTCATCATCCTGTCAATTAGGTCGTTCGTGTTACGACCGGACTTTTTATTGATTTCCTCTTCATATTTCCAAAGGAGTTTACCTGTGTCCCCGTCGCTGATCTTTATTCCAATGCGGCCGTAATTGGCATCTCCAAGAATGTAGTCAATGAAATTGAATTCCGAAGGAATCCCTTCGGAGAGCAAGATGTTGAGATCAAGGTTCCCGCTGATAATGCCGTCAACTCCAAGGAATTTACTCAGTTCCCGGATGGTATAGGTGTCTATATTTTCGTAGGTGATTTTATTTTTCGCTAAAATTGCATTGGTATTGCCTGTATTTTGAAAGTCAACCGAAAATTTTTTCCGCTTTTTCCCCCTACCGAAATAAGTTTCCAAAGCATCCTGCACCGCATAGCCTTCTTTTTCCTCCAGTTTTGATAATTCAGAGCGGGGTACTCTTTCCTCAAGTTCGAGGTAGGTAAAAAACGGTATAATAGCCAGAGTGTTATGGTTCTGGCTTAGCTCCTCGAACTTGTCACTCTCGTAGATACCCTTCTGGGCATTAACTATTATAACGAAAAAAAGGGCAACCAGGTTTAAAAATGTTCTCACTTCTCTTAAAAATTTAAAGCTGACATATGGCGCATACCTGCATTTCTTTGATACCAGGAACAAGAGGCTATGCCTTCGATAATGGCGACAGCCGCAATGGGTTATTACTGTTGTTGTATTTAAAAATGCTGCTACTGCAGTTAATACCTTCCCCAACCAAAAAATGGTAAGGGGATAATTAACTTAATGACTGCAAAAATATGTCAAAATCCTAAATATGAGGACCTGGCAACTATTAATCTATTCTCAAAATTGACAGGAAACAGTTTTGGGCGCTTTCAGGACCGCTTCCAACGGCCATCTGGTTGTTATTTCCTGTAGAAGTTACTGTTGAAGGTAATGGTATTACCGACATTATCTTTGACAACCACTTCCAATTCACAGGCGGTTTTATCCAGGATCCTGTCGTCGAAATTATAGGTGAGGGAGTTGGTCTTTGGTTCGTATTCCATAAGGATCCATTCGCCGTTGAGTCTGGCGGTGTACGAATCTATCCCGCTTAGGTCATCGGATACATGTAGCCGGAGGTAACGGTAATTGGTCAACCACTGTTTTTCTTTGAAGTTCCTGGCCCAGACACTGGGGGCAACAGTATCTTTTACAAGGGTATAGGTACCCAGTTTCCTGGTACGGGTTGTGAGCGTACTCCCCCGTTTGTAGGTAGAAGTGTATGAAGGTTGCAGGCGGTCGTTAAGCCGCGCGATGAAAAGCTTGCTTTGCTCCTCCCGGCTATACCGTGAGGTATCGAAGGTAATGGTGAAATTCCTGTGCGCAGGAACTGTATTGTCATGAATAGTAACGGTATCCTGCCCCTTTTCCAGGTGTATATAGAAATCTTCGTAAAAGGTATTGGCGGGAAAATAGACTTTGGCTATCCCAAGGTCAAAGTTATTAGGTTTAGAGGCGATGACGTAATTGTCGGTTTTTCGTGGCTCAACCAGCTTTTTTAAGGGTTCCCTTACCCCTTCCACCGGTATCCGGATTTGTGTAGTGTTTCCGGCATAATCACTGATCTCCAGGTCTACATTATAAGACAGGCCTTCCTTTACCTCCACCTTTCCATCGTTCTTCATGTTGTGATAAATACTAAGGAAATTGCCAGGCACCCTGAAAAGACGTCCGACCCTGTTGTAGTACCTTCCAAAGTGTTCATAATCTATGAGTGTATTTATATAGCGGGTTTCGGCAAAAGAAAATTCATCAAAAGAAAATTCGGAGTACACCGTGCCATTAACCAGCTGCCTCAGAGAGTAAACCCCGTTCTTGTTAGCCGCCAGGTCTTGCCTGTCATAGGCATCCACGCCAAATCCAATTGTTCCGATGGCATGCAGCGGGTCTGCCAGGTAGGTCCCGTCGGGCTGCCTGTTAAAGTTCAGGGCGACTTTGGAATTGCTTTGGTTTACCTGGGCATCAGCCCCCAGGGGATAGGCATAAACGTCAAGCAGCGTAGGCCTGGTGGCATCCCGGACATCCATGCCGTACTGCAGGGGGTTGGTGGGTCGTTCAGAAACACTCTTCCTTATTTCGAAATGCAGATGGGGTCCTGAAGAACTACCCGAATTACCGCTATAAGCGATAACTTCGCCTTTGGCAACACGCAGATCACCATAGTCCGGGAATATTTCCACCTCATAGGACAGTTTTTCGTACTGAATTTTTTTTATGTATTCCTCCAGAGCTGGGGCAAATTTCTGTAAGTGTGCATACACGGAGGTATATCCATTTGGATGTGCTACATACATTACCTTGCCATATCCCCAGTGCGAAATTTTGATCCGTGTTACCGAGCCTGCTTCGATTGCATATACAGGCAGGCCTTCCCTTTGCTGGGTTTTGATATCCACTCCGGAATGGAAATGATCGGTCCGTAATTCCCCGAACGTACCTGCAAGTACCAGGGGAATGTCGAGTGGCGGGTGGAAATCCGGGCCCGGGGGTTCCTGTTGTGGATAAAGGGGCATGACCAAAAGGAAGATCAGGGCATTAAATGGTATTCTCATAGCAATCCAAGTTGATGCGAAATTAAGTAATACGAGTTAAAGGTTGAAACCAATTTAATGGGATTACTCAAAAACCCTGCCTAAAAGCATTGACGGGCTTCACCTGTTACCTACAGACAGGCCGTGGCGAGTATCAGGAAAACGGGCTTTCCGGCTTAAAGTTTTACTTCAATAATAATTGTAAAAAACATTGCGAAGTCGGGCTGTGAATGTTAACTTTGTGCATTGCGCATTGATATTTGCATATGAGCGAATTGGTTGAAATCGTTGATTCCCTCGAAAACAAAATTAGCAAGTTGCTCCACAAGATGGAGTTGCTCAACCAGGCTAATGGTAAGTTGGAAAAGGAACTCGCCACTGTATCAGGTGAACGCGATGCCATCCGAAACTCCCTGCAGGATTGGGAGGAAAAATATAATTCCCTCAAACTTGCAAATTCAATGCTGGGCAGTGATACTAATAAAACTGAAGCAAAGCTCAAAATAAATTCATTGATCAGGGAGCTGGATTATTGCATCGTCCAACTTGCTGAGTAATGTTTACCGGAAACTATGGGGGAAAAGCTTAAAATAAAGCTTTCAATTGCAGACAGGGTATATCCTTTGACCATTGATCCCAGTCAGGAAGAAGGTTTACGCAAGGCCGCCAAAAATATTGAACAGCTGGCGAAAAAATTTGAGCAAAACTATGCGGTGCGCGATAAGCAGGATGTACTGGCCATGTGTGCATTACAGTTCGCATCCAAGCTGGAGCAGCGTGGCATAGATAAAAAGGAAGATACACAAGAGGTTGAAGATCGCCTAAAGGCGCTGGACCAGCTGGTAAATTCCAGATTAAGCATGAAATAAGTTCTTATACATAAATAAAGTTACTGCCCACATTGGTATTTATTTTTGACAAACTCAACACTAATTTGTTTAAAAAGGGTGAGTTTAGGTTGTAAAAGCAAGCCTTCTCTGAAAGGATCCTTGATCAATCTGTTAGCCCTAAACCTGTTTATTGGAGTTTGTACAAATCCTCCATCAATGTGGGCTTTTTTATGCCTTAAAATCCTGCCTTGCAATAGCCGCAGCAACTGCGGCAAGGAAATTTTTACGGGGAAGCCCGTTGGATTATTTAAACTCACTGAAGGAAAATGGATATTACAATGATTATTATAGGGGTGGTGGCAGGCCTGATTGCCGGCTTTGTTGTTGCCAAGGTGATGGAACGCGGGAAGGCTTCCAGGACTATCAGCAACGCCAAGAAGGAAGCCGAAACCATTATCAGGGATGCCTCTCTGCAAGGCGAAAGCATCAAAAAGGACAAGATTTTCCAGGCCAGGGAAAAGTTTCTCGAATTAAAGGCCGATCATGAGAAAGTCATCATCAACAAAGAGAAGAAGATCGCAGAAGCCGAGAAGCGGACACGCGACAAGGAATCGCAGATAAGTACAGAAATTTCCAAAAGCAAGAAATTGAATGAGGAGCTCGAAAACAAGATCCGCGAAGTAGAGCACCGGCAGGAGTTTTTTGAAAAGAAGCAGGCAGAACTCGAAAAATTGCATAAAAGCCAGGTTCAGCAACTGGAAGTAATATCAGGTCTGTCTGCCGAGGAAGCGAAAAGCCAGTTGCTGGAATCCCTCAGGGAAACAGCCAGGAACGATGCCATGTCTTATATGCAGGCTACCCTGGAGGAAGCCAAACTTACCGCGCAACAGGAAGCCAAGAAGATAGTGATAAACACCATACAACGTGTGGGTACGGAGGAAGCAGTAGAGAATTGTGTTTCCGTTTTCAACCTGGAATCCGATGACGTTAAGGGCAGGATCATAGGCCGTGAAGGGAGAAATATCCGCGCCATTGAGGCTGCCACCGGGGTGGAAATCATTGTAGACGATACCCCTGAAGCCATCATCCTGTCTTGTTTTGACTCGGTCAGGAGGGAGGTAGCACGTTTATCGCTGCATAAACTCGTAACGGATGGCAGAATACACCCAGCCAGAATTGAGGAGATAGTTCGCAAAACCGAAAAACAGATCGACCAGGAAATCCTGGAAATAGGAAAACGTACGGTGATAGATCTGGGTGTTCACGGCCTCCATCCCGAACTCATCAAAGCCGTGGGACGGATGAAATACCGCTCTTCTTATGGACAAAACCTGTTGCAGCACTCCCGGGAAGTTGCAAAACTCTGCGGGATCATGGCGGCGGAGCTGGGGCTAAACCCCAAACTGGCCAAACGGGCAGGGTTGCTTCACGACATAGGGAAAGTTCCCAATACGGAGGCCGATGTTGAAACGCCTCATGCGATCCTCGGAATGCAGTGGGCGGAAAAATTCGGGGAAAAACCCGAAGTATGCAATGCCATAGGGGCGCACCATGACGAAGTTGAGATGAAATTCCTGATCTCTCCGGTGATTCAGGTTTGCGATGCAATCAGCGGCGCGAGACCTGGAGCCAGGCGGCAGGTACTCGACTCATACATACAACGGTTGAAAGACCTGGAAGATATAGCCTTCGGCTTCGGTGGCGTTCAGAAAGCCTATGCCATCCAGGCGGGACGCGAATTACGTGTCATTGTGGAGAGCGAAAAAGTAAGTGATGAAAAGGCAGCGCAGTTGTCTTTTGAAATCTCACAGAAGATACAGACGGATATGACATACCCCGGGCAGGTAAAGGTTACCGTAATCCGGGAAACCCGGTCGGTACATGTCGCCAAATAGTTTGTGATCGTATTTTTAGGAGCCCTCTGTATTCTAACCATCAGGGCCGGCTTATACGCTTCATGATGGTAACGGTATCCGTTACCTGTGTAAATTCCGCATGAAGGCTTGCCAGTTCGGCTGCCTGAAGTACTTCGGCAGGGATTGTAACCCCATCGGGCCCCAGCCTGTCAAAGGTTGCTGTTGCGTCTGAAACAAGGAATGTTTCAAAGCCAAGGTCGCCAGCCATGCGCACAGTGGCGGAAACGCAATGGTTCGTGGTAAGACCTGCAATTACAAGCGTATGTATACCGTTTGTAACCAGATGCTGCTGAAGTTCCGTATTAATAAATGCCGAACCGGTCTGCTTCTCAATAAGCCTTTCACCGCGCA
>CAYSVQ010000041.1:0-39752 GCA_964434565.1 uncultured Flavobacteriaceae bacterium
CAGAACCGCATGGATGCCAAGGGTTGGAAGGCTACTATAAAATGGATGCAACAAACGCAGAATTTATGGGAGTTGGGGGATAAGGAGGAAACGATCATAAATTATCTCGTTTCGAACTACCCGGTGGAAGATAAAGGCAGGCGGCAGCCATTGGAGAATATTGAATGGTACCGGCTCGAAGGGAAGTAGAAACATAATCCCCGTTGTTATCCCGGGAGGCTGATCATATTTTCATTATTTCGGCTTCCTTCCTTTCCAGTAAACCATCTATTGTTACAATGTATTTGTCTGTAAGTTTTTGTACGTCGACTTCGGCATTTTTGTGCATGTCTTCAGATATGTCGAGTTCACGTAATTCTTTGTTGGCATCCTGGCGGGCGTTCCGTATACTTACCTTGGCATCTTCTCCTTCGGCTTTGGCCTGTTTTACAAGCTGCTTCCGGCGCTCTTCAGTTAGCGGTGGTACATTGATGATGATCATCTCGCCATTATTCATAGGATTGAATCCCAGGTTCGCATTCATTATTGCCGTCTCAATTTCTGAAAGAAGGTTTTTCTCCCATGGCTGTACTGAGATGGTACGACCGTCGGGGGTGTTGATGTTGGATACCTGGGATAAAGGCGTTTGGCTGCCGTAATACTCCACCATGACACTAGACAGCATAGCCGGGCTTGCCTTTCCCGCACGGATCTTCACAAACTCCTTCTCCAGGTGGGATATGGCAAGGTCCATACTTTCTTTGGCCGTATCCAATATAAATTTAACTTCTTCATCCATAGGTATTGGGTATGTTCAGATTCATTCAAATAAACAGATGTCCCGTCACATTCAGTCTATAAATTCACAACGGTTCCTATATTTTCACCAAGTACCAGTTTCAAGAGGTTGCCCCTTTTATTCATATCAAACACCACAATGGGCAGTTTATTCTCCTGGCTTAGGGTAAAGGCTGTGGTATCCATAACCTTTAACCCCTTAAGTAGTACATCTTTAAAAGTAATACTGTCGAATTTTGTGGCCGATTTATCCTTTTCAGGGTCGCTTGTATAGATACCGTCTACCCGGGTACCTTTTAGGATCACATCCGCTTCCACCTCAATAGCACGTAAAACGGCCGCCGAATCAGTGGTAAAATAAGGGTTTCCGGTACCACCGCCAAATATTACCACCCGACCTTTTTCGAGGTGCCTTATCGCCCTTCTCCGGATAAAAGGTTCTGCCACTTCGTTGATCTTTATGGCCGACTGTAAGCGTGTTTCCAGACCCGCACCTTCCAGGGCCGACTGCAGGGCAAGCCCGTTGATAACGGTTGCCAGCATCCCCATATGATCTCCCTGGACACGGTCCATGCCATTACTGGCACCGGAAATCCCCCTGTAAATGTTACCCCCACCGATTACAATGGCCACTTCTACGCCTTTCTCTACAACTTCTTTAATCTCCTCGGCGTATGCTGACAGCCTTTTGGGGTCTATTCCGTATTGTTTGTCTCCCATCAAAGCCTCGCCGCTGAGTTTAAGAAGTATCCTTTTATATAGCATGTTACGGTGTTGTTATTTCCGGACAAAAATAATCAAAATTATTTATGGCCGGGTTACGAAACAGGTTTATGCCCGCTTCCTAATAATTTGCTAACGATGCCCGTTAACCCGAATAATTTTAATATTCTTGCTTTGTTATATTCAGCATTAAACTAAACATGAAAAATATACTCCTGCTTATTACAATCGGGCTGCTAGGCTATGGCTGCGGGGCCGGAAAGGCCACCCTCGCTGTTGATAATTCACCAATAATAACACATATCGATCTTGTGAATGTGGTAGACGATAAGGTAAAAGTTATCCTCGACCCTGGTGCATTTTCTTCGGATGTGGTAGTTTATTCTATTCCCGAAACGGTTCCGGGAACCTACAGTACTGATAATTACGGGAAATACGTGGAAGGTCTTCAGGCCTTTGATTACGATGGAAACGAATTGGCTGTGACCGCATTGGGTGTTAATAGCTGGAGGATCGCGAACAGCCGGGAACTCGACAAGATCAGTTACTATGTAAACGATACCTATGATTCGGAAAATCAGGTTGATGATGCCGTTTTTTCACCTGCCGGCACCAATATTGAATCAGGGGAAACCTATATGCTGAACCTCCACGGGTTTGTAGGCTACTTTGACGGCTATAAAGAGGTTCCCTACGAATTACAGGTGCTGGTGCCCGATTCCCTGGAAGCAACCACTTCCCTGCCCAGGAAAACAGTTACGGCCCCGGTTAAAGGTACAGATAACTTTATTGCAAAGCGATATTTTGAGGTTATAGACAGCCCTATTCTCTACGCGGAACCAAACAGCACGAGTTTTCAGCTGAATGATATCAGGGTTACATTAAGCCTGTATTCGCCTAATGGTACTTACAGGGCAGCCGACCTGAAGGAACCCATGCAGAAGATGATGAGCGCCCAAAAAGCGTTTCTGGGGGAAATAGACGGCACAAAGGAATACAATATCCTGCTGCATCTCTCGGCACTCGGGGAAACAGACCCTATAGGTTTCGGCGCCCTGGAACATCATACATCCACCGTTGTTGTACTTCCGGAACAAATGCCGAGGGAAAATCTTGAACAGGCCATGGTAGATGTAGTTTCACATGAGTTTTTTCATATCGTTACCCCCCTGAATGTGCATTCAAAAGAGATCCATTATTTTGATTATAATGAGCCTAAAATGTCTGAACATCTCTGGATGTACGAAGGTACGACCGAATATTTTGCCAACCTCTTCCAGATCAATCAGGGCCTGATAGACGAAACTGATTTTTACAGGAGGATCATGGATAAGATACAGGCTTCAATGGCCTACGACGATGCCATGTCTTTTACGGTTATGAGCGAGAAAATCCTCAGTGACCCCTATAAAGGCAATTATGCCAATGTATATGAAAAAGGTGCCCTGATAAACATGGCCATCGACATAAGGCTGAGGGAACTGAGCAAGGGAGAAAAAGGTGTGTTGTGGCTTATGAAGACTTTGTCTGAGAAATATGATAAGGATACCCCTTTTAATGATGAAATGCTCATAGATGAGATCGTAGCACTGACATATCCAGAGATCCGCACATTCTTCGACACCCATGTGATTGGTGACACCCCGATAAATTATGAGGAATATTTGAAGAAAGTTGGCCTGACCACCCTTGCCTCCCAGGA
Organism: uncultured Flavobacteriaceae bacterium; assembly: GCA_964434565.1. Classification (GTDB taxonomy): domain Bacteria; phylum Bacteroidota; class Bacteroidia; order Flavobacteriales; family Flavobacteriaceae; genus Zeaxanthinibacter. Next base: position 3,203 of record CAYSVQ010000041.1, read on the forward strand.
GCAAAGCGGCTATTTTCTGAATGGCAATGAGCCCTATATAGATGTAAATCCCGAAGAAGACAATGCCATTTTTATCCGTGAAGGTATAGAGTTGAATACCTTTTTCACAAATTTAGGTGCCCGTGGAGGGGATGTGATCATGAGCATCGATGATACTTCCATAAACCTCGATGCGATTCGCCCTATTATCCGGGAAAGCTTTGAGTGGGATCCTGAAAAGGAAATTACCATGGTAGTCCTCCGAAATGAACAGGAACTTAAACTCGAAGGTCCTGTAGGTACTCCAATGGTTGAAGTACAGCGCATTGTACCTGTTGATAATTTGACGGACAGCCAGCTGCGGCTTAGGGAAGCATGGCTTAAACGTTAAACAGTATTCCTTGTGCTGCACGTAACATATGTTAAAATTATCTTCCATATGTAACATTCAGGCCGGTAAGCAGTCTTTTTAGTAACTGTTTGCTATTTTTTATGGTTCGTTTAAAACAAATCGCGCTCCTGCTCCTGCTCCTGTTCGCAGGAATCTCATGTTCAGACAATTCGAATTTATTTGAGCCGGTAGAACCGGAACTCAGTGGTTCTGGAATCCTGGTTTCGGAAGAAAGGGAAGCAGTCTCTTTTACTGCAATTGCTGCTTCCGGCCCTATAACCACGGTAATCAGCCAGGGGAGTACCAGGCAGGTACTGGTAACAGCCGATGACAATATAATCCAGAGGGTGAAGACCTCAGTGTACGGGAATACCCTTCATATCTCCCTCATGGACGGGGCATACCACAACATCTGGATCCGGGTACAGGTAATTGTCCCCTCGGTCAAGGCCCTCAGCAATACCGGTACAGGTACCATGAAGGTGTCCGGGTTGGACATGGAAGGATCGCTGAAAGTGACCAATACCGGAAACGGAGCGGTGATCCTTGAAGGAAGAGGTAATGAACTAAACCTTAAAAACGAAGGGGCCGGTTCCATTGGGGCTTATGATTTTGCCGTAGGCCTTTGCTCCGTAAAGAACGAGGGATCGGGTAGCTGCGAGATCTATTGTACAGAACTTCTTGACGGGTCTAACACCGGCAGTGGAAGCATTCGATATAAAGGATCACCTACCGTAACAATAGACAATACGGGTGCAGGTGGCGTCTTCAAAGAGGGCTGAAATTCCCCCTGCTGCTTTATCCAGGAAGATGAGTTTTTTCCAATACTCGCTTTGCAGACACTTACTTTTCGTGCGGTTATAACCTGCCAGGGTTTTGCGTAAATTCTTAATTGAGTAATTCGCTTTATGGCGTAAAAAAAGACCATTATTCCACGGAATAATGGTCTGCTGATATGCATTAAGCCGGGTTTATTCTCCCAGCGCAACCCTTTCGAAGCCCGTTACCTTCAATCCGGCATTCACCGATTTTACATATTGGGCAACACTAAGTTTGCTGTCTTTGATAAATTCCTGGTTTACAAGGGTATTGTCTTTAAAGAATCGGTTGAGTTTCCCCTGTGCTATCTTGTCGAGCATCGCTTCCGGTTTGCCTTCCAACCGTAGTTGTTCCTTGGCAATCTCGATCTCCTTCTGAATGGTTACCTCATCAACACCTGCTTCATCAAGGGCAACAGGATTCATGGCTGCAGCTTGCATAGCTACATCCTTCGCTACGGTTTCCGCTCCCGTTATCGCCTCTGAAAGGCCTACTAGGGTTGCGATTTTATTTCCGGCATGGATATAGGAACCTACATAAGGGGCATTGAGTTTTCTAAAACCTCCAATTTCTATTTTTTCTCCGATCACCCCTGTTTGCTCGGTGAGTTTTTCAAGTACCGTAATTCCGTTATATGGAGCCTTGAGTAGGTCTTCCTTGTTTGCACACCCAAGGGCCAGGGTTGCCAGCTCATTGGCCAGGGATACGAAACTATCGTTCTTAGCCACGAAATCCGTTTCACAATTAAGGGAGATAATCACCCCGCTGGTATTGTTATCATTAACCCTTGCAATGGCCGCACCCTCGGAAGATTCCCTGTCGGCTCTCTTGGCTGCTACCTTTTGTCCTTTTTTCCTGAGGATCTCAATGGCCTTTTCAAAATCGCCTTCAGCTTCCACAAGGGCATTTTTACAATCCATCATTCCTGCGCCCGTTGTCTTTCTCAGGCTGTTAACATCTGCTGCGGTAATCTTAACCATTGTCAATTTTGCTTATTTTGGAATAGGGGGCTATTCCGTTAATATTTGAATAATTCCATAAAGAATATAATCCTTATTCTATGCCCGCCTTGGCTTTTTCCTGCCATTCGTTCAGTTCATCCCATTTGCCTTCGGCTGCCATTCCTGCCTGTTTTGGCCAGCTTCCCGGATCAAGGTGCGCCATCCTTGAACTGGCTTCTGTGAGGATTTCTTTAATTTCCTCCGGGGTAGACTTCGCAAGCTTGGCATAGCTGTCGAAGCCGGCATTTATAAGGGCCTCAGCTGCCTTAGGGCCAATACCTTCAACCTTGGTAAGGTCGTCTGCTTCTTGCTTCTTTTGTTGTTTAGGAGCGGCTTCTTCCGTGGCTGCTTCCTCTTCTGCAACCGTATCCTCTGATTCTTCGACTGATTTTTTGGCCGGCTCGGCTTTTTTCTCTGTCTTGGGGGCAACAGCGGCTTTGGTCACTGCCTTGTTATCATCATCCTCATCATCCTCAATATTGTATGACCGTGAAGTATTTTCTTCTTCGTCTTCCTTATCGGAATGTTTATCTGCTTTCCTTTCGGCTAGTCCTTCGGCCACCGCGTTGGTAACCTGGGTCATAATTACCTCTATGGATTTTGAAGCATCATCATTGGAGGGGATCACGTAATCTATCAACCTAGGGTCCGAGTTGGTATCGACCATGGCGAAGATGGGGATGTTAAGTTTTTGTGCCTCTTTCACCGCAATGTGCTCTCTCATGGTGTCTACAATGAAAAGTGCACCGGGCAAACGGGTCATATCCGAAATAGAGCCGAGGTTCTTTTCAAGTTTGGCACGAAGGCGGTCAACCTGCAGGCGTTCTTTTTTCGAAAGCGTATTAAAAGTTCCGTCTTTTTTCATCCGGTCTATAGACGCCATTTTTTTTACGGCCTTCCTGATGGTAACAAAGTTGGTGAGCATGCCACCCGGCCAGCGCTCGGTAATGTAGGGCATGTTGATATTGGACACCTTTTCGGAAACTATATCCTTGGCCTGTTTCTTGGTCGCTACAAAGAGGATTTTCCTTCCTGAGGCCGCAATTTTCTTTAAGGCCTCGTTGGCCTCTTCGAGTTTCGCGGCTGTTTTGTAAAGGTTGATAACGTGGATCCCGTTGCGCTCCATGTAGATATAGGGAGCCATGTTGGGATTCCATTTGCGGGTGAGGTGGCCAAAATGCACCCCTGCCTCAAGTAATTCTTTTACGTCTGCTTTAATTGCCATTTTTCTTAGTTTACGTTCTGTTGAATTAGCAATGCGCAAGTGGTATCCCGCAAAAACGGAAAGCCTTGTGCATTTAGATGCTAAACTAAATTTACCCCCGGCTTAGAGGGATTTTTTAATTGCCCGCATGACAAGGGCTTTCAAGGAACTGTTGTTAATAATTGAAATATATAAAGGCTTCCCAAAGGGAGGTCTCTTTCTTATCGTTTGGAGAATTGGAATTTCTTACGGGCTTTCTTCTGGCCGTATTTCTTTCGTTCAACCATTCGCGGATCCCTTGTAAGCAGGCCCTCAGGCTTTAATAGCCCCCTGTTCTCGATATCCACTTCGCAAAGCGCCCTGGACAATGCCAGTCTTATCGCTTCGGCCTGCCCGGTAATACCTCCCCCATAAACGTTTACCGTTACATCGTATGAATCCTCGGTATTGGTGATACTGAAAGGTTGCTTAACCTTATATTGCAGGGTAGGGGTTGGGAAATATTTTGTAAGGTCACGTTTGTTTATAGTGATAGTACCTTTTCCCTGGGAAACATAAACCCGCGCTACCGCGGTCTTTCTCCTTCCGATCTTATGAATCACCTCCATTATTTAAGGTCTTTTAAATTAATTGCTTTTGGTTTCTGGGCCTCTTGTTTGTGTTCCGGACCAACGTAGACTTTAAGGTTCCTGAAAAGGTCTGCGCCCAGTTTGTTCTTGGGCAGCATTCCCTTAACCGCCTTTTCAACCAGGCTGGCCGGTTTCTTTTCCAGTAATTCAAGAGCGGTTCTGGACCGTTGGCCTCCCGGATAACCTGTGTACCGTATATAGAGTTTGTCATTCCATTTGTTGCCGCTAAGCTGCACTTTTTCAGCATTTATCACGACCACATTATCCCCGCAGTCTACATGTGGTGTAAATTCCGGTTTATGTTTTCCCCTCAGTAAACTGGCAACTTTTGAGGCAAGTCTGCCCAGGGTCTGCCCCTCGGCATCGATCAACAACCACTGCTTGTTTACAGTGGCCTTATTGGCCGATATAGTCTTGTAGCTTAATGTATCCACTACCCTGTAATTTTATTAATTAGACACTTCAATCCCGCTTTGCGGGCTGCAAATGTACAACTAATATGTTGAAATCCAAATCCGGGATTGGCATATTTTAAGTGAATTTTCCCTTTTTGGGCCGGCCTGAAATAAAGTGTTAAAAAAGGAATTTTTAGAGAGATTACTGTAACTATAGAGAGAGGATCTGGTCTTTAGGGCATAAGGCCAGTTACTACCATGACTCAACGCATCTTCCTCCCTGCAGTTCTCATGCTGCTATGTATTTATTTTGTCCCTGCCCAGGATTCAGCTGTGATGGTTACAAGGCGCATCTATACCACCAAATCCCTTGATGGGCTAAACCCTCCTATTATCGATGGGGTCCCGGATGAAGCCGTGTGGGACGTGGTCGCATGGGATGGGGATTTTATAGAACAAAGGCCCGACGAAAACACCCCACCGGCCCAGCAGACACGATTTAAAATACTGTACGACCCTAAATTCCTTTATGTAGCGTTACAATGTTATGATCAGGAGCCAGATAAGATTGTTCAGCGGCTGTCGAGACGCGATGGCTTTGAGGGCGACTGGATCGCTGTTTTTATTGATAGTTACTACGATAAAAGGACTGCTTTCGGGTTTTTGGTGACAGCAGCGGGGGTAAAGGCTGATATTTTTGAATCGAATAACGGGGAGAACGAAGATGAAAGCTGGAACCCCATTTGGTACACCAGGGCGCAGACCGGACCGGAAGGATGGACTGCTGAAATGAAGATTCCATTAAGCCAGCTCAAGTTCGGGAAAACCGGGGAACAAGTTTGGGGGCTGCAGGTAATGCGCCGCTTTTTCAGGGAGGAGGAACGTTCAGTATGGCAGCGTTTGCCTGCCGATACCCCCGGCTTCGTAAGTGAGTTTGGGGAACTTCACGGCTTGGTAAACCTGGAGCCGCAAAAACAACTCGAGATTCAGCCATATGCGATCGCAAAATCAAATACCTATGAAGCCGAAGAAGGCAATCCGTTCAGCGATGGAAGCGATGGTACCCTGGCTGCAGGGCTCGATGCCAAGATAGGCCTTACCAACGACCTCACCCTGGACCTGACTGTAAATCCGGATTTCGGACAGGTGGAGGCAGATCCTTCTGCCATTGCTCTGGACGGTTTTCAGATCTTTTTCCAGGAACAGCGACCCTTTTTTGTGGAAAACAAGAATATCTTCGACTTCGCGGTTTCCAGATCACAGGCAGGTAACACATTCGGGATAGACAATTTATTCTACTCCCGGCGAATAGGGCGAAGCCCACAGGGTTCTGCCGGTAATGAGGTTGATGAATTTACAGACATGCCCGAATCCACACCTATTCTGGGCGCTGCGAAGTTCAGCGGGAAGACTAAAGACGGCTGGTCTGTAGGCCTTCTTGAAAGTCTCACTGCCAGGCGTTTTGCCACTATAGACAACAACGGTTCCAGAAGGAAGGAAGAGGTGGAACCCTTAACCAACTACATTGTAGGCAGACTGCAGAAGGATTTTAATAACCGCAACAGCTATATTGGGGGTATCCTTACCGCCACAAACCGGGACCACCTTCATGAGGGACTTGACTTCTTACACAAAGCTGCCTATACGGGCGGAATAGATTTTAAACACCAGTGGAATCAGCGCGACTGGTATTTCGGGGGAAACCTTATCTGGAGCCATGTAATGGGTAGTGCGGAAGCCATCACCCAAACCCAGGAGTCCATTACACATCTATTTCAACGTGTAAACACCAGCCATGTAGAGGTCGATCACGAAAGTAACTCCCTCAGCGGAACCGGAGGGAACATACAACTTGGCAAGGTTGGTAACGGCCACTGGAAATTTGAGACAGGCGGCACCTTCCGATCCCCGGAGCTTGAATTGAACGACATTGGGTTCCAGACCAGGGCCGATGATATCCGGCACTATACCTGGATTGGGTACCAAACCCTGAAACCCGACAATACCTTCAGGAGAGTCGGAATCAATTACAACCACTGGGCCGTATGGGATTTCGGTGGCTACCTTAACAACCTTCAGTTCAACACAAACAGTTGGCAGAACTGGAAGCATAACTGGTTTACCAATGCCGGGTTCAATTTCATGCCCATTCAGTATTCCAACTATGCACTCCGTGGCGGACCCAGGTTAAGGATGTCACCTGAAATAAGTTTCAATAACGGCATTGAATCAGACGGCCGAAAAAAATTAAGTGCCAGTTTCTTCCATAACGGAAGAAAAGCTACAGACAACTCCTATTCATATTATTATATAGAGGCAGGACTGGCCTACCAGCCATTCAATGCCCTGCGCGTTTCGGCCTTTCCTTCCTTAAGAATCAATAATGACAAACTGCAGTTCATAGAAAATTTAGACAGTGCAGGGGAAGCAAGATACCTCAATGGCAAAATAGAACAAAGAACCCTTAGTATGTCTTTCCGCCTCAATTATACCATAAATCCCAACCTGAGTATACAGTATTGGGGTCAACCATTTATTTCGCAGGGAAGGTATTCCGGATTCAAACATGTAACCAATCCTCTGGCAGAGGTATTTGAAGACCGGTTCAGCCCCTATTCCAGTTCGCAACTTAGCTTTGACCAGACACAGGACATTTATTTTGTTGACGAAGACATGGACGGCTTACCGGAATTTGATTTTGAGAACCCCGACTTCTCGCTTGTTCAGTTCCGGTCCAACCTTGTGGTGCGTTGGGAGTATATTCCTGGCTCTGAGATCTTCCTTGTCTGGTCCCAGGATATTTCACAGTCCGGAGACCCCAAACAGGATCTGTTGCCCGGTTTGTCGCGGAACCTGTTTGGAGGTATGCAGCCATCCAATATTTTCCTGCTTAAGGCAACATACCGATTTATCTTCTAATGCAAGAGACCTACCGATCTTCTTAAATTAGGCAGTCCTTCAGGAAGTGCAAAAATTTCGGTTAGGACCGTATCAGGATATAGATTTGGGTTAGTGGATGACAGAATTTTATTAGGGGCCAAAGGTTATAAAATTATATATTAGGGATTTTAAAATCCTTTTCTGCTGCTTTAGCATGACCAACCAACGCCTGAGGGCCTGCGCAATAGCGCTCGCCTGTTTTCTTGCTATATCCTGTGTGGATCCTGTACAACCCGGATTTGAATACCGGGAAGGCCTGGTTTATATTGATGCCCTCGCCGCGAGTACTCCGGGGACATCATATGTTAATATCCTGGAGACAACCAATGAATTTGGGATCGCTGTCAACAGGTTGGTCAGTGGGGCTACGGTTTCTTTCATGAATTCCTCTACCGGACAGGCTATAGCGTTAACTGAAGTTGGCGACACCTATGTCCCCCCCGGAGAATTTGCGGTGAACCCGGGAGAAACCTGGGAATTAAACGTAGTCTTTAACGACGGGACCGTGTATAACTCTGAGCGGGAAATCGTCCTGGAGCCGATTCCTGTAACCGGATTGAACGTAAGCTATCTTCCGGAATTAACGTATAGCCCGGAATTCGAAGATTTTATCCCCGGCCATAGAATATCCATAGACCTTCGCGATCCGGCAGGTGAAGAAAATTTCTACTACTGGCGTTTTCGTTCGTTTGAAAATTTGAGTATCTGCAGAATCTGTGATAATTCCATTTACCGTGGTGGGGATTGTATTTCCTGGAACACCGGTCCGCCGCTGATGCCTTTCTATGTTTATTATTGCGAACCGGAATGCTGGCGGATTCGCTATGCCGAAGAAATTAGTATATACTCTGACCGTTTTACCAATGGGAAAAACATACAATCCCTTCCGGTAGCCACCGTCCCTTTACATTCCCGGGAGAATATCCTCGTAGAGCTGCAGCAGTTTTCAGTAAGTGAAGCCGCCCATAATTACCTGAAAACACTTAAAGACCTGATCGACAATAGTTCGGGTCTCAATGCCCCCCTGCCGGCTGCCCTGGTTGGAAACCTGTATAATCCCGCAAACAGGGAAGAATTTGTTCTGGGCCGGTTTACAGCTGCGGCTACTTCTGTTACCCCCGTATATATTGAACGCATGCTTATCCCCGAAGAACCCCTCGATACCGAGGTGAACCCTGTTACCGAAGGACCCGAAGCCCCGGCCTTCCAGGTTTATACGGCAGCCTGCAGGGAAGGACGTTTCAGGACTGCTTTAGAACCAGAGCACTGGCCTGACTCATAACACTGTCATGATGGAAAGGCAGAGAAACTTGGGGCCAGGCGATAAAAGAGACAAAATAATTAAGACGAAATATAAAGGAATGTACAAATGTTTAATTAGGTACATAAAGAGGAGGGAGAGCATCATTAGCAAGCCGGTTTCCCGTTGGATGCTGCCACTGTTGCTTGCCTTAATCCAGCTTGCCTGCATAGACCCGGTTTCCCCGGATTTCGAATACAGGACAGGCCTGGTTTTTATTGAAGGCTTTGCTTCTACCGCTAAAGGGGCTTCTTCAGTAACTATCAGTGAATCAGCCATAGAGTTTGGGGTATATGTTGTAAACTTCATAAGTGGCGCCCAGGTAACCCTCGTAGAACAGACCTCGGACCGGCTGGTGGCGCTTATGGAACTGGAGGATAGCTATGTCCCCCCTGCTGATTTTGTATTAAACCCCGGGGAATCCTGGCTTCTTGATATTCGTTTGCAGGATGGCACCCATTACAGATCTACCTATGAGCCGGTGTCTGATCCTGTCCCCATATCAAATATCAGGGCTGAATATAAACCCAGGTTGTTCTACCGGGAAGCTTCGGAACGGTTTATCCCTGGTCATGAAATTATCATCGATTTCAATGATCCTGGGGAGGTAGATAACTATTATTACTGGGGCTACCGTTCTTTTGAAAATCTTGAGAATTGCGAGAAATGCCATTTTGGAATATTCAGGGAGGGGGAATGCATGTCGCCTCTCCAGGGAACCAACGTTGATAATTATTACGATTATAAATGTGAATCTTCCTGCTGGAAGATTCGCTATCCCGAAGAGATACGTATTCTGGATGACCACCTGAGCAACGGACAGTCCCTTACATCCCAGGCCGTTGCAAATATTCCCCTGTACACTCGTGAGGATACGGTGGTGGAATTGCAACAATTGAGCCTGACCCCCACGGCCTATGAATATTATCGGGTATTGAAAGATTTGGTAGACAACAATAGTGGCTTAAACGCGCCGCCACCCGCTGCCCTTATAGGTAATATCACGAACATGAATGATGGTAACGATGTGGTGTTTGGCAGGTTTACGGCAGCCGCTACCACAACAGCCCATATTTTCATAGCGCGCAACGGGATTGAGGAAGAACCCGTGGAACGGTTTATGAGCATCAGCAGGGAAGGATGCGAAGTATGCCCTCCCGGCAGTAGCTGCCCCATAGATTGCAGTCCGGTAACCACGGCTGCCTGCAGCGAAACGCGCTACAGGACGGCTTTAAAACCACAGAATTGGCCCGATTTATAGGTTATAGGGTTCAGGGATTGATAGTTAGGTTTAAATGATTTATGACGAACATAAAATAAAATCAATAAAAAGTATATTTAACAGCCGATAACGATATAGTATGCGTCACTGCTTTAGGAAGATTATATATCGGGTGCTATTACCTTTGCTTCTATTTATCAGTCAGCTCAGCTGCGTTGACCCCGTGGAACCGGAGTTTGAATACTTTCTTGGCCTGCCTTATATAGAAGCGCTGGCAGGCACCAGCCCGGGTTCTTCCTTTGCACGGATTACGGTGTCTGCCAGGGAATTCGGGGTGAATCTGAACAGACCGGTCTCCGGTGCCTCTGTTATTTTTGTGAATTCATCTACCGGCACCAATGTACCCCTGATTGAAATTGATAACACTTATTTACCTCCTGAGGAGTTCTTTGCCGTGGATGGTGAAACCTGGGAACTCAGGGTGATAATGCCCGGAGGGAAGGAATATCGCTCCCGGCCAGAGACCGTCCGGTCTTCGGTTCCCATTTCCAACCTGGAAGTAGAATACGATCCGGAACTGCTCTTTAGTGAGGAGTACGAGGGATTCATTCCAGGTCATGCGATATCAGTGGATATTCCGGATCCCGCGGGGACAGATAATTATTACTTCTGGCAGTACCGCAGTTTCGAACGCCTGATTTACTGTCGGGAATGCTTTAATGGAACAGTTCTCAGGAATGGGGAATGTATTGTAATTCCACCCAGTACGGTAGACGACGATCCGATCCGTCTTAACCGCTATACCTATACCTGTGAAGAACCCTGCTGGCAGATACGGTACAGCGACAAGATCAACATCTTCTCTGATGAATTTTCCGACGGCCTGTTAATCAGCCAGTTACCCGTGGCCGATATAGCCTTGTTCACCAAACGGAATATTCTGGTAGAGTTGCAGCAATTCTCCCTCTCTGAGGAAGCTTACCGCTATTATAAAACCCTGAAAGACCTCATAGACAATAACTCAGGCTTCAATGCCCCTTTACCCGCGGCTTTGGTAGGCAACCTGAGTAACGCTGAAGACCCTGAAGAAATAGTGCTGGGCCGGTTTACAGCCGCGGCCACCTCGGTAAGGTCCGTCTTTATTGAGCGGATTTTTGTAGAGGAAGAACCATTGGAACAAATAATAATTGCCCAGCCCGAGGGGGACGAAACCCCCCCGCCTCCAGTCTTTTTTGCACCCTGCATAGAAAGCAGGTTCAGAACATCTATCCAACCAGCCGAATGGCCTGAATAAGAAACCTGATAACCAACCAACCGATGAACCCTTTTTCCGAATTAAACATCCAATCCTTTAAAAATCAATTTACACCTGCTTTGTACAGGCTACTTGCTGGCCCGATGGCTCACGGTGAACGCAGCAGTATTAAAGATATAAACACAACGGCCAATTTTGCTACGCGATGTAGGATAACGAATTTAAAGGAGAAGATATTTAAAAAAGGTATGCTGATTTTGGGGATGCTACTTTTCATAAGCAACGCGATGAGCGCCCAGACACCAGACTACACCCTGACCTTGGAAATCATGGAAGCTGCAACAGGCCAGCCTCTCCAGGGAGCACAGATCGCTATTACCCCATGTGCCTGCGGAGGGGTGTCTGCCGCATCTGGGAGTTTCTCCATTGCACTTCCTGAACACACATACCGTCTTACAGTAAGTTTTATTGGTTTCCAAACGGAAGTCCGGACAGTGCAGCTCAGGGAAAATATTACCCTGACCCTCTCACTTCAGGAATCCCAGGAACAGCTTTCAGAGGTGGTGGTACGGGCAAGGCGCATAATAGAGAACCTTGAATCCCCTCAGATGGGGGCCCTCCAATTAAAGGCCGCGGAACTTAATAAAATGCCGGCAGCCCTGGGAGAAGTGGATGTGCTTCGCAGCATGACCCTGCTCCCCGGGGTAAACAATGCGGGGGAAATAAGCAATGGCCTCTCTGTTAGGGGTGGTTCCCTTGACCAGAACCTGATCCTTTTCGATTACGCTCCGGTGTTCAATCCTACCCACCTGTTCGGGTTGTTTTCGGTATTTACCCCGGATGTACTCTCTTCGGTAGACCTTTACCGGGCCAATATTCCCTCACGTTTCGGGGGTCGTACCACCTCGGTACTCGATGTAAAGGTTAAAAATCCCTATGCGGAGTCAACCATCGTATCCGGAGGGATCGGACTTGTTTCGAGCAGGCTGGCGGTTGAATCCCCTCTTATTAAGGACAAACTTTTTATTAATGCAGGGGCCCGGGCAGGCTTTACGGATTTTTTACTCCCTCTGGTTTCGGAGCGCCTTGAGAATACCAAGGCCCGGTTCAGCGACGCCACGGTAAAGATGCTATTTTTGCCTACGGCCAAAGACCAAATCTCTTTTACAGGTTTCTATAGCAAGGATTTTTACCAGCTCGACCTCATAAGCAGGATTCAGGATATTAATGCCGAAAACAACCAGTATGATTTCCGAACCCTCAACGGGACCCTGAACTGGACGCATAGTTTTGATGAAGTTACCAACCTCCGCAATATTTTTGTTGCAAGTGATTATACCCCAAAGACAATTTTCCCCGAGAGAGACAGCAATAATGAAATCGAATATGAGTCTTCAATCGGGTACCTCAGTTTCATATCCGAACTTTCGAAAACCGTTAACGATAACGTGGATTACTACACGGGTATACAGGCTAACCGTTACCAGATCAGCCCAGGCGCCCTTAACCCCGGCACCGCTCAAAGTATTCAGAAGGTAACCCTCGACAGGGAAACCAGCTATGAATTTGGGGCCTATGCCAATGTAAACTGGAAAGCCCTGGAACCACTGACCGTTTCAGCCGGGCTTCGCTTCAACCACTTCGTATTCGTCGGCCCGTATACCCAGGCCTTTTTTGATGAGGTTAGCGGGGAACCGAGGGGAACCACAGAGTTTGAGAAAGGTGCAGGGGTTAAAACCTATAACGGCCTCGAACCCCGCGTGGGAGCCACATACAAGCTGGGGGAAACGGTATCCCTGAAGGCGAGTTACGCCCGACTTAACCAGTACCTCCAGAATATCTATAACAGTACAACCCCTCTCCCAACTTCCCGGTGGAAGACTTCAGACCCCTTTATAAAACCTCAGCAAAGCGATACTTATGGCCTGGGAGTTTATAAGAACTTACCGGCCACCGGAGTAGAAATTGGCCTGGAAGGGTACTACCGATCATCCAGGAACAACCTTACCTATAAGCCCGGGGCAGACTTCTTCCTCGAGGAATTCCTGCAACGCGATGTGGTGCAGGGTGAAGGTGAGGCCTACGGGGTGGAACTTAGCCTTAACAAACCTGGTGGCATTATAAACGGATGGTTTAATTACACCTTTTCCAGGAGCCTGATGCGGTCGGAAAATGATCGGCTCGCAGACCGGGTAAACAACAACCAATGGTACCCTTCGGATTTTGACCGCCCGCATGTTATTAACAGCACCATTAATTTTGAAGGGGATAAATACAATACCTGGAGCTTTAATTTTACAGCTCAGAGCGGCCGGCCCTATACAGAGGCAAACAGTGTCTTTACCCTGGAAGGTATAGATATCCCCATCTTTATTGAGAGGAACAATGCCCGACTGCGGCCTTACCACAGGCTTGATTTCTCATGGAAGGTACGGTACAGCAAAAAGTTAAACCGGCGTTGGGTGGGCGACTGGACTTTTACAATCTATAACCTCTATTCAAGAAGGAACCCCTTCAACCTCTACTATGCCCAGCGTACAGGATCCGAGAATTCGGATATCTTCCTTGGGTCACCTCTTGGCACCTATGAACTGTCTGTCCTGAACAGCCCGTTATTCGCGGTAACCTATAATTTCGTTTTCGATTAATCAGTGTGCTTCCAGCCAATTGTCGCCTGCCCCCATTTCCACTACCAGGGGTACTTTTAGCTCATAGGCATTTTCCATCCCGGTTTTGATCAGCTTTTTTACCGTTTCAAGTTCCGGTTTGAAGACGTCAAAAACAAGTTCATCATGTACCTGCAGCAGCATCTTGGTCTTAAAATTACCGCTAGTTAACTTATCGTATAAATCAATCATGGCAATTTTGATGATATCGGCAGCACTGCCCTGAATAGGGGCATTAACTGCGTTGCGTTCCGCAGCCCCCCGCACTACTGCGTTACTGCCGTTGATGTCTTTGAGATAGCGTCGCCTTCCGAGAATGGTTTGCACATAACCGTGTTCCCGGGCAAAATCAATCTGTTCACTGATGTAATTCCGAAGTTTAGGATACGTTTTATAATAAGTATCGATAAGTTCCCTCGCTTCCGCACGTGATAAGTTCGTCTGGTTACTTAAGCCAAAGGCAGAAACACCGTATATAATCCCGAAATTCACAGTCTTAGCATTGCTGCGTTGTTCCCGCGTAACCTTTTCCAGGGGAATGTTGAAAACCCGGGAGGCAGTGGCGGCATGGATGTCTTCCCCATTCTTAAAGGCGTCAATCATGTTATCTTCTTCACTCAAGGCTGCGATGATCCTAAGCTCTATCTGGGAATAATCCGCAGATAGCAGGGTAAACTCTTCGTTCCTTGGAATAAAAGCCTTACGGATTTCCCGACCACGCTCAGTACGTATAGGGATGTTTTGCAGGTTGGGATTGTTGCTGCTCAACCTGCCTGTGGCTGCCACGGTCTGCATATAGTCTGTATGCACCCGGCCTGTGCTTGGTTCCACCTGTTGGGGCAGGGCATCAACATAGGTGCTCTTTAGTTTGGTAAGGCCACGGTAATCGAGAACATCGCGGATGATAACATGTTCTTTTGCCAGATAGGATAGCACATCTTCTGCCGTAGAATACTGGCCGGTACGTGTCTTTTTGGGTTTGTCTACAAGTTTCATCTTATCAAAAAGGATTTCCCCCAGTTGTTTGGGCGACCCGATATTGAATTCCTCCCCTGCTGACTCGTAAATTTTTTGCTCCAGCTTTCTGATATCGCCCTCCAGGACAATGGCAAGGGATTTCAGGAAATCCTTGTCGAGCCGTATTCCTTCCAGTTCCATATCTGCTAATACGCGCAATAGTGGGATCTCAATATTATTGAAGAGGTCCTCTGTTTTAGCCGCGGCAAGTTCCGGTTTTAAATGGGCGGCGAGTTGCAGGGTAACGTCTGCGTCTTCAACTGCGTATTCGGTTTGCTGATCCAGGGGAACATCCCTCATGCTCATTTGGTTTTTCCCTTTTTTGCCAATGAGTTCGGTTATGGAAACCGGGGTATAGTTCAGATAAGTTTCCGAAAGCACGTCCATATTGTGCCTCATGTCGGGATTGATGAGGTAATGAGCCAGCATGGTATCGAACAGTTTTCCTTTAACGGCCATGCCATGACGCCTCAACACTTTGATGTCGTATTTTAGGTTTTGCCCAACTTTTAAAATATGTTCTGCCTCAAAGAAGGGTTTCAATTCCTGCAAAAGGTTCTGGGTATCGGCTTTATCCTCCGGGAAAGGGATATAATAACCTTTTCCGGGTTCCCAGGAAAAAGCGATACCTACCAGTTCGGCTACAAGGGGATTGAGGGAAGTTGTCTCAGTGTCAAAGCATACCACCTCCTGTTTAAGGACATTCTGCATGAATAGTTTCAAAGCCATCCCGGTTTTTACACTTTGATACAGGTGGGGTACGTCTTTAATGGTTTTCCTTCCGGATATTTCTTTCAGGGTCACCGGCACGGCCTCTTCATTCCCAAAAAGGGAGAACTGGCCGCTGCCGGCCTCCCGTATCTGTTCCCGGGCTGTTTCGGTGCCGCTTACCTGTGCCTGCCTGTCATCGGCCTCCCCACTGAAGATTTTCAGGAACTGCTCCCGCAAACGCCTGAATTCGAGCTCATCGAAAATCTCCTGTACCTTCGCGCTGTCGGGCATGGAAAGCTCATAATCCGTGGCATCGAATTTCACGTCGCAGGTTACGCAAATGGTGGCAAGCTTCTTGGATAAACGCCCCAATTCGGCATGCTCCTCCACCTTTTCCCGCATCTTGCCGCTGAGTTTATGGGTATTATCCAACAACCCTTCCAGGGAACCGAACTCCGCAATGAATTTCATGGCTGTTTTCTCACCCACTCCCGGAAGGCCGGGGATATTGTCGCTGGCATCGCCCATCATTCCCAGGTAATCTATAACCTGTTCGGGACGTTCGACCCCGAAACGTTTTTTAACTTCGGGAATTCCCCAGATCTCGATGCCGTTACCCAACCTAGCGGGGCGGTACATGAATATATTCTCGGATACCAGCTGTCCGAAATCCTTGTCGGGGGTAACCATAAATACTTTGTAACCTTCTGTTTCTGCCTGTTTTGCAAGTGTCCCAATAATATCATCCGCTTCCATACCTGATATTTCCACACAGGGAATATGCATGGCCTTCAGAATTTTTTGAATATAGGGGACCGCGATTCTGATGGCATCGGGTGTTTCATCGCGGTTGGCTTTATAGTCTACGTAAAGCTCCGTACGTTCTGTGCTCCCGTCTTTGTCGAAACAAACAGCCAGATGATCTGGCTTCTCCCTTTTGATGACATCGAAAAGCGAATTCATAAAGCCCATTATGGCTGAGGTATCCATCCCTTTGGAGTTGATCCTGGGGTTCTTGATTAAGGCGTAATATCCCCGGAAGATCAGGGCATAGGCATCCAGTAAGAAAAGTCGTTTTTGTTCGGCCATTGTTGATGTTCTAGTAGGGATTCAAAGCTACAAACTTTAGCTGCTTCAGGAAAGGGTTCAGGGGTTTATATATGTGGTGGATATCTTGTTGACATGCCCTTCACTGTTAAAGATCCTGTAGGAAAAGCCAGGGTGTATGCAGTAGCCCCCCGTTTCACCATTTTTGTTAACTGCAATAAAACCAACCTGGAAATCGCGATAATCGCTGTTTTTGGCTATAATGCGCCTAACGCCTTCTTCGCAAGCCTCCTGGGGTGTTTTGCCCTGCCGCATCAGCTCTACAATCAGGAAACTACCTACGGTCCGGACCACTTCTTCCCCCAGGCCGGTAGCGGTAGCGCCCCCCACCTCGTTATCAATATAGAGTCCGGCCCCGATGATGGGGGAATCGCCTACACGTCCGGCCATTTTATATGCCATTCCGCTGGTGGTACATGCCCCGGAAATATTACCTTCGGAATCCAGTGCGAGCATTCCTATAGTATCGTGGTTTTCTATGTTGATCACGGGTTTATATCGTGAAGTTTTCTTCCAGGCCAGCCATTCCTTCCGGGATTTTTCTGTGAGTAAATCCGTTTTTTCAAAACCCTTTTCATATGCAAACATCTCGGCACCTGAGCCGGCAAGCATTACGTGAGGGGTGTCTTCCATTACCTTCCGGGCCACGGAAATGGGATGAAGGATATTCTGAAGGCACACCACAGACCCGCAGTTTCCTTCCTTGTCCATAATACATGCATCCAGGGTAACATTTCCATCCCTGTCAGGCCTGCCCCCTTTTCCAACCGACTGGTTATTTTCATCGGCTTCCTCTACCATTACCCCTTTTTCAACGGCATCAAGCGCACTCCCGCCCGTACTTAATACTTCCCAGGCCCTGGCGGTGGCATTTGGCACATCCCAGGTAGCGATCACCATCGGAGAACCCCAGGTGCCGTAAGATTCAGGAATAGTGGCTCCCGCGACCTGGCCATGCGAAGCGGCGGTAAAGGGGGCAGCCATCAGGGCAGCCGAACCAAGGGTTGATTTTTCCAGGAACTTTCTTCTTTTCATTCTTGCAGGTTGTTTACTTTTGAGTCCCTAAATATAGCCAATATGATCGTAGAAGTGTGCGCCAATTCCCTGCAATCAGCCCTTAATGCCGAAAGGGCAGGAGCACAGAGGATTGAACTCTGTATCGAGTTGGGCCTGGGCGGGGTCACCCCTTCCTACGGTCTGCTTCAGAAAGTACGCGATGCGGTGGCTATACCGGTGCATGTGCTCATCCGCCCACGGAGCGGGGATTTTACCTATACAGAAGCCGAGTTCGAGGTAATGTGCAGGGATATTGCCAACTGTGCCCGTATGGGTTTCGATGGGATAGTTACAGGGGTGCTCCTGGATGATCTGAGTCCGGATCTCACCCGCACCGCAGATCTGCTATCCTTAAAGGGCAATATGCACTTTACATTTCACAGGGCTTTTGACTGGGTTCCCGAGCCCCTGCAAGCCTTTTCCATGCTCGAACAGTTAGGGGTTGATACACTTTTGAGCTCAGGTCAGGCCGCCACCGCCACAGAAGGGATAACGCTACTGCTTAAGTTGCTGAGGAAAAGCAGCCAATGTACAGTAATGCCGGGAGCCGGGATTAATGCAGGCAACGCCGCGATTTTTAAAGCGCATGGTTTCCGGGCCATCCACCTGTCGGGGGCTATTCTTGAAAGTCATTTGAAAAACGCCCCGCCACTGTCTTTGATCACCCCTGCATATATAAATGACAACCAGATTGCGGTAAGCCAGGAAGGCACCATCCGCGGGGTAGTCGAAAGCGTTAAATAAATTGTTAATGAAACAATAGGGCGGAATGTAAAGGGATATATTTGTAAAAATAGCTTTATGTTACGATGGATCTTTTTTGTGATCATCTACCTTGTACTTTGTTTTTACGCCCTCCAAGCCCTTAAAACAGCAACCCGTTATCCCTGGGTTTATTATTTATATATGGCCGCTTCCCTGGTTGTCCTTGGGAATTTTATTTTTCAGTTTACTATCGGGCAGTCAGATGGACAGGTGTTAAGCAGGCCAAAAAGTTATGCCTTCGGTTTTCTGCTGGCCGTGCTCACCTTTAATCTGATTACCATAATTTTCCTGTTTTCGGAAGACATATTCCGTTTCGTCACCGGCTTTTATCATAGGGTTTTCGGGGGATCCGAAGAATTCAGTCTGCCTACACGCCGAAGATTCCTCAGCCTTATGGCCCTCGGAATAGCTGCCCTGCCTTTCGGGGCTTTGCTCTATGGAATGTACCAGGGCAAGTACAACTTTAAGGTGCTTAAATATGTTCTGGAATTCGACGACCTGCCGGTGGCTTTCGACGGCTACCGGATTACGCAGATTTCCGATATACACAGCGGCAGTTTCGATAACCGGTCTAAAATAGAATATGGCGTTGGCCTGATAAATCAACAACAGTCTGATGTGATTTTCTTTACGGGAGATATGGTGAATAACAAAACCGACGAGATGAAGCCCTGGGCTGAACTTTTTTCAGGCTTACAAGCCCCCGACGGCAAATTTTCCATTCTGGGCAATCACGACTATGGCGATTATATTGAATGGGAAACGGAAGAAGCAAAACAGGCCAACCTGGAAGCCCTGATTAGCCTCCAGAAGGAAATGGGTTTCGACCTCCTCCTGAACGAAAGCCGTTACCTGGAGAAAGGTGGCAGCCGCCTTGCGGTAATTGGGGTCGAGAACTGGGGGCGTGGCGGGTTCAAGAAAGTGGGCGACCTGAAGAAGGCAAGCGCCCGCGTGAAGCAGGACGATTTTAAAATCCTCCTAAGTCATGATCCTTCCCATTGGGAAGACATCGTAATTCATGACCCGGTGCATTACCATCTTACCCTTAGCGGGCATACCCACGGAATGCAGTTCGGGATAGAAATCCCGGGGCTTATAAAATGGAGTCCTGTAAAATGGAGGTATAAATACTGGGCAGGCATATACGAAGAACTGGGACAGCTCATAAACGTGAACCGGGGGTTCGGTTTTCTGGGTTACCCGGGAAGGGTAGGGATATGGCCGGAAATTTCAGTTATCACCCTAAAAAGAAAATCCATTGTCTGAGGCCGTAGATGAAGGGCATTACAAAATTTTTGGCTGTGGTGTATTTTTAACAAATTTTCATACATTTGAGCCATAACCAAGCAATTAGCTATGTCTAAATTCGGAGAACTAATAGATCTAAATGTCCCCGTCTTGCTGGATTTCTATGCTGAATGGAATGAGCAGTCCACGGCCATGCATCCGGTACTACGCGATGTAGCTGCAGCATTGGGAGATAAGGGCAAGGTAATCAAGATCGATGTTGATAAGAACAAGGAATTATCACAGGCCCTTAGAATTAAAGGACTGCCAACCCTGATGATATACAAAAAGGGTGAAATGGTATGGCGTCAGAGCGGGGAGCAGGATGCGAATACCCTTATCGGCATCCTCAACGAATACATCTGAATTTTATATCCCTGATCAGTTACCCTTTAAAGCAAAGACTGCCATTTTCCCTACACCCGGATTTTTAATTCAGGGGAATCCCTGTAGTATCCGAAAGCACATCCAGCCTGGTATTGTCTGTTGCCGTGGTGTCTGAAACAGGCATAGTGTCTATCTGGTCTGATGGCAGTTCCTGCAAAGGACTCTCCTCTTCAAGGAGGTCGTTTTCATAGAACTGACTAAAGCGGTCTATCAGTTCATTGAATATCAGTGTTTCTTTTTCAGCCAGTTCCCTGTCGTCATTCCCAATCAGGATATCAATGTTCCTTCGGTATGCTTCCATATCGCTAAGGATATCTTCAATCTGGCTGTATTGTTCGTCGAGAGGGATCCCGGCATAATACTCCAGCCTGTCCTTGTAAATCGTTTTCAGTTTTACAAACAGATCTCTCGCCTTTTGGGTTTCCCCAACCTTGTAATAGCCGTCAGCAAAGGGTTCCACAAAGGTATAGAAGCCGTAATATTCAACCGGCATATTGGTCATGGCAAGATCTATAATTTCTCTCGCCTTATCGATCTTGTTCTCGGCGAGTAGGGTTTCCACCAATCGTGCGAGATTGCTTCTGAAGGAGATACCCTGAGTCCGGGTTTGGGGGTCATGATAAATATCCGGACTGCCCGAATTGCCCCAGTACCAGTTTGTAACGATGTTGTACATTAGGTCGCTGTCTATACGGCCCATTTCAAAAGAACTCCTGTTCTGAGTACGGATTGGGACCAGTTTATAGGCCAGGCCGTCAAGCTGTAGATATTCTTTCATCCAAATATATTCCGCACTGTCAAAACTACCTCCGGAAAAATAAATGGGCCGCTTCCAGTCGTTATTTGCCAGGATATCGAGCATCAGGATCCTGTTCTTTGGCAGCACCTGTGGCAGATCAATATCGATATAATCAAGGATCAGGGCCGAATCCTTTTCCTTTACAAGGCCGCTTTCGAGTACATTTTTCTTGTTTACCGGGATCCGGATCTTCCTGGTAGGGTAGTAAACCAGGTCCAGGGTGTTCTCGGGATACTGGCTGATATCGGCATCCTGCATCTCAAGGATGTGCCTGAATTTTGTCTGTGGATTATCGCTGCCTACCCAGTTCATGAAATCCTTGATATCCCAGCGTTTATCGGTAAGCCCCTGGAAGTAGATAACATCCCGGTTGCCATAGCGGTATTTGTCGTGCGTTAGCTGAGAGGGGATAGGTTCGCTTTCATAGGCTTTACTTTTCATTTGGTCTACATACCAGTCTGTGGCAAAAAGGCTGGTGCAGATAACCCTTACATCGGTACGATAGCCTTCAATTTCCTGCACATACCACAATGGAAAGGTATCATTGTCTCCTATGGTAAAAATCATGGCCCCGGCATTTTCCTGACAGGAGTCCAGGTAGGCTTTTGCGCTGGCTTCTGCCGTATAGCGGCCGGAGCGGTCATGGTCGTCCCAATTCTGATAAGCCATAACTGCGGGGACCGCAAGCAAGCAGACAACCGTTACAACCGGGGCAAGAATTTTGGGGTTCACCCATTTTCTGAATTCATCGAACAGGCCGTAAACACCCATTCCAATCCAGATCGCAAAAATATAGAAAGAGCCCACGAGCGAATAATCCCGCTCCCGCGGTTGAAAAATATAGGGGTTGGTATAAAACTGAATCGCAAGACCTGTAAAGAGGAAGAACACACATAGCACCCAGAATTGTTTGGGGTTTCTGGTGATCTGAAAGACCAGGCCAATAATTCCCAGGATAAGGGGAAGGAAGAAATAGGTGTTCCGACCCTTATTGTCTAATAAGTCTTGTGGAAGGTTGTCCTGGCTTCCAAGTCTCAGGTTGTCAAGAAAACCAATCCCGCTAAGCCACTCCCCGTCTCCGTTGTAGCGTCCCTGAAGGTCGTCTTGTTTGCCTGTAAAATTCCACATAAAATAGCGCCAGTACATATAACCGAACTGGAATTTGAACATGTAGATAATGTTCTGCCAGATGGAAGGTGGTTCAACCTCAATGTATTCGCCAAACTGCCGCAGGAAACTAACATATTGTGCGGCATCGATTTCGCCGTTCGCATAGCCTGTTTTCAATTGGGTGATGGCTTTGCGTAATTCCTCGTTGGCGCTTTTCATCCTGAAATCCAAAGGGCCGAAGTAGCGGATGTAATTCTCCGCATGCTGGTCGCTCCACATTCTCGGCAAGACCCCCACGTGCTTTTTATTGGGCCCCTGGCTCGCACCCTTGTACTTGTTCACAATGATATATTTGCCAAGTGCCTCGTCTTTTTCGTACTTGGGTTCGTCATCTTCATCCTCGCCGGGGGGGGCAAAGGTGTCAGAGTAATAAGCGCCGTAGATAGGGCTGTCGACCCCGGGATACTGTTCCCTGTTGTAATAGGCGAGGAGCGAACGGGCGTCTTCAGGATTGTTCTCGTTTACCACCGTCTTGGCATTGGCCCTGATAGGCAGCATGAGCCAGGTAGAGAAGCCCAGGAAAATAAACATGCAGCAGAGCACCACGGTGTTGGCAATCCGGTAATTGTTCCTGTGGGTATATCTCAGGCCCAGGTAGAATGCAAGAACAAAGAGAAGTCCCATGATAACGGTTCCCGAATTAAATGGCAGGCCGATGCTGTTTATAAAGAACACTTCGCTCCATCCGAAAAGCTTGAGTACATAGGTAAAGGAAAACTTATAAACCAGCATGAGGATGCCAATTACAAGCAGGTTTGCTATCAGGAAATTCTTTACAGTGGTGGTTTTGTATTTTTTAAAATAATACAGCAGACCTATTGAAGGTATTGCCAGGAAACCCATGAACTGAATGCCAAAGGTAAGGCCAATCACAAAGCAGATTAGTATCAGCCAGCGGTTCCCTCTTGGATCATCAAACGAGTCGACCCATTTCAGACCCAGCCAGAGGAGCAGGGCCATGATAAGGCTGGCCATTCCGTATACTTCGGTTTCCACCGCATTGAACCAGAAACTGTCGGAATATGTAAAGGCAAGTGCCCCCACAAGCCCGCTTCCGAAAATTGCAATGGCCACGGGGTTGGTGAGCGCCCCGTCTTTTATAATAAGTTTACCGCTGAGGTTGGTAATGGTCCAGAACATAAATAAGATGGTAAATGCGCTGGAGACCCCGGACATGTAGTTCACCATTCGCGCAACCTGCTCGGCTTCGGGAGCGAACATGGCGAAAAAAGCACCGATAATCTGGAATAAGGGAGCGCCCGGGGGGTGGCCCACCTGCAACTTGGCGGAGGTACTGATGTATTCCCCGGAATCCCAGAAACTGCCGGTTGGTTCTACCGTAACCCCGTAAGTAACAAGGGCTATAAAAAAAACGACCCATCCTAGGATGGTGTCCCATTTTTCGAAATTCGTTGAAAACATCTACTGTCTGTTAACGGATTGGGGCGAATTTACTAATAATTGTACATATGCCTGCCTATTTTTTATAAAGCTTTAACTAAGGGTGGTGGTCAATTTTATGGAATGTTTTTAAAATTGTTTGTGCATAACAAAGTTTGTTTTAAATTTGCAGCCTTCTTAGGGGATTGGCCTATGGTGTAATTGGTAACACAGCTGATTTTGGTTCAGTCGTTCTAGGTTCGAGTCCTAGTAGGCCAACGAAAAAATTGGAGGGATCCTGTCGTTAAAAAACGACGGGATTTTTTGTAGATGGACTTTTATACCAAAAGCCAGGGGTAATAGCATGCAGGGGTTCCGATTTGAATTAATGGCGCCTTTCAATGTGTACCACGTCCGCGTCGGCTCCCTTATATAAAATTAGCGCAAATAAACAGGACCTTCCTTCGGTGGCCCGTTAATTTCCGGAAATCAAAGCGGGGCCACCCTCCCGTGATCTGCGGTAAATTGTGTGAGAGCCACCAAACAAGGAGGTCCGATTCAAATAATTATTACTAACAAACATTGACCAAAATACACGTTTCCAGTGCAATTTACCTGCAGGAAGCTCAAAGGCCTGTCCGGAATAATTTCAGGCGCGGTCTTGAGGTTAATCACCTGATTATCTATATTGTTGTAAACCTCTTTTGCATGCAACCGCTGGTATATAATGTTGATGCGCACATGGTTTGGTAATCAAAAAAGTTATATATTTGCAGCACTGAAAGAATATAGAAGTATTCATGAGGGGACAATTTGTCCCCTCTTTTATTACTGAAAATTATGGCCGTTCCTTAGGTGATCAGCGGGCTTTCCCGCGGAAACCTAAAATTATGGAAAGGCCTGTTTTTACTGATAAACAGGAGGATATGATGAAGGAAAAGGTATCCGCATTGCTCGGGCAGGTATTTGAAGAGGAACCCACTCTTTTTTTGGTTGACCTCAATGTCTTGCCGGATCATCAGATCCGCATCGTGCTTGACGGTGATAATGGGGTTAGCCTCAAAGACTGCATGAAGGTCAGCAGGGCCGTTGAGCAGGGTTTGGACAGGGAGGAAACGGATTTCGCCCTGGAGGTGACTTCCGCCGGGGCGACAGCCCCACTGACAATGGCCCGGCAGTATAGCAAAAATATTGGCAGGGAACTATCGGTAAAAACAGCCGGGTCCAGTTACGAAGGAAAACTTACCGCCGTAAATGGAGATTCCATTACCCTCGAATGGAAGGCCAGGGAACCAAAATCTGTTGGTAAAGGTAAGGTAACGGTACAGAAAAAACAGGAAATTGCCCTGTCTGATATTGATGAAGCAAAAGTTGTATTAAAATTTTAATTGTAGATCAAAAATGGAAAATATTGCGTTGATCGAATCTTTCTCTGAATTTAAAGATGATAAATTCATAGACAGGGTAACGCTGATGGCGATTCTGGAGGATGTATTCAGAAATGCGTTAAAGAAGAAGTTCGGGTCTGATGATAACTTCGATATCATTATCAACCCCGACAAAGGTGACCTGGAGATCTGGCGGAACCGCGTAGTGGTGGAAGACGGCCAGGTTGAGGATCCCAATGAACAGATATCCCTGTCTGATGCCCGCAGGATAGAACCCGACTTTGAGGTAGGTGAAGATGTTTCCGAGGAAGTTAAACTCATTAACCTGGGCCGAAGGGCCATTCTCGCGTTGCGCCAGAACCTTATTTCCAAGATACACGAACACGACAACACCACTATATATAAACAGTTCAAAGACCTGGAAGGAGAGATTTACACGGCAGAGGTGCACCATATCCGCCATAAGGCGATTATCCTGCTTGATGATGAGGGCAATGAGATCATCCTGCCGAAGGAGAAGCAAATCCCTTCGGATTTTTTCAGGAAAGGCGACAATGTCCGGGGTATAATCGAAAGTGTTGAATTAAAAGGCAACAAGCCGATGATCATTATGTCGAGGACTTCTCCACAATTCCTGGAACAACTGTTTTTCCAGGAGATCCCGGAAGTATTCGACGGCTTGATAACGATAAAGAAAGCAGTCCGTATCCCCGGAGAAAAGGCAAAAGTGGCGGTTGATTCCTATGACGATCGCATCGACCCGGTAGGAGCCTGCGTGGGGATGAAAGGATCACGGATCCACGGTATTGTGCGGGAACTCGGTAATGAAAATATTGATGTCATCAACTGGACCAACAATCCGCAACTGATGGTCACCAGGGCGCTCAGCCCGGCCCGGGTATCTTCGGTAAAACTGAACGAAGAGAAAAAAACAGCCCAGGTGTTCCTGAGGCCCGAGGAAGTTTCTAAGGCGATCGGACGGGGAGGACATAATATCCGCCTTGCCGGACAGCTTACGGGGTACGAGATAGATGTGTTCCGGGAAGGGGTTGAAGAGGATGTGGAACTCACTGAGTTCTCCGATGAAATAGAAGCCTGGATCATAGAAGAATTCAAGAAGATCGGCCTGGATACTGCTCGCAGTGTGCTGGAGCAGGACGTTCAGGATCTCGCGAAAAGAACCGATCTTGAAGAAGAAACCATTGCGGATGTGATACGTATCCTCAAGGAAGAGTTTGAAGATTAAGCTATATATTAGCAGCAAAAATAAAGCAGAGGAAAATTAATTTTATGGCAGAAGATGCAACCATAAGGCTTAATAAGGTCTTGAGAGAACTTAATATATCACTGGACAGGGCGGTAGATTTCCTTGCAGCCAAGGGGCACGACGTGGACGCCCGGCCCAATTCCAAGATCTCCAATGACGTATATCAGGTACTCCTTGACGAGTTCCAGACCGATATGAGCAAAAAAGTTGCATCCAAGGAGGTAGGAGAGGAGAAGCGAAAGGAAAAGGAAGCCATCAGGCTTCAGTTGGAGCGCGAACAGGACGAAAGGCGAAAAGCACGGGAAAAGAAGGAAGCCGAGAATGAAGTAGTCCTGGCAAGGGCAGAACTCGCAGGGCCGAAAACGGTTGGAAAGATAGATCTGGATGCCCCCAGGGCAAAGAAGGAGGAGGAGCCGCCTAAGGTTGAAAAACAGGAGGTCCTGGTAGAGGAGGAGGTTAAACAGGAGGAACCCCAGGCGCAGGAGCCGGAGGAGGAAAAGGCTCCCCAGCCGGAAAAGGAAGCGGAAGAAGAAAGGCCGGAAATTATGGAGACCCAGTACAAGAAACTGGCCGGGCCTACCATTACCGACAAGATAGACTTGTCGCAATTCAAAAAAGCAAAGAAGAAGAAAGAGGACAAAAAAGCGGCAGACGACAAGCGCCGCAAAAGGAAACGTATCCTCAGTACTCCCGGTACTCCGGCAGGTGCCCGGGGCCGGACCCCGGCCAAAAAAGGCCAGCGTTTTTCAACAGCACCAAAGGTGGAACCTACCGAAGAGGAGGTACAGAAGCAGGTAAGGGAAACCCTTGAGAAACTTCAGGGGAAATCCAAAAAAGGAAAAGGGGCCAAATACAGAAGGGACAAGAGAGATCATCACCGCCAACAGACCGAGAAGGATCTGGAACAACAGGAACTGGAAAGCAAAACCCTTAAGGTTACAGAGTTTGTTACAGTTGGTGAAGTGGCTACAATGATGGACGTTCCCACCACCGAAATCATCTCAGCCTGCATGTCGCTCGGCATCATGGTAACCATGAACCAGCGCCTTGATGCGGAAACCCTCTCCATAGTAGCGGAAGAATTTGGCTATGAGGTCGAATTCGTAACTTCCGAACTGGAAGATTCAATAGATGTACAGGCCGATGCCCCGGAAGACCTGGAACCAAGGGCTCCTATTGTAACGGTAATGGGCCACGTAGACCACGGTAAAACCTCCCTCCTCGATTACATCAGGGAAGAAAATGTGATCGCCGGCGAAAGCGGTGGGATTACCCAGCATATAGGCGCCTATGCTGTAGAACTTAACAATGGCCAGCGGATTACCTTCCTTGATACTCCGGGCCACGAAGCCTTTACGGCCATGCGGGCAAGGGGTGCCCAGGTAACTGACATAGCCATCATTGTGATTGCCGCAGACGACGATATCATGCCTCAGACCAAGGAAGCGATCAGCCATGCCCAGGCAGCCGGAGTTCCTTTGGTATTCGCTATCAATAAAATAGATAAGTCAACCTCCAACCCCGAAAAGATCAAGGAAGGTCTCGCGGCCATGAACCTCCTGGTGGAAGATTGGGGAGGGAAAATACAGTCGCACGACATTTCCGCAAAAACAGGTCTTGGCGTTCCCGAACTACTTGAGAAAGTATTACTGGAGGCCGAACTGCTCGAATTGAGGGCCAATCCTAACAGGAATGCAACGGGTACCGTTGTGGAGGCCTTCCTCGATAAGGGCCGTGGCTATGTATCCACCATTTTGGTACAGGGCGGCACCCTGAAAATTGGAGATTATGTTCTGGCAGGTACCTGCAGCGGCAAGATCAAGGCCATGCATGACGAGCGGGGTAAAGTGGTGAAATCGGCTGGTCCGGCAACTCCTATTTCCATACTCGGACTTGACGGGGCACCGCAGGCGGGAGATAAATTCAATGTAATGAGCGATGAGAAGGAGGCTAAACAGATTGCCGCCAAACGCAGCCAGCTTCTCAGGGAACAGTCGGTACGTACACAACGCCACATTACCCTCGATGAAATCGGAAGGCGAATTGCCCTGGGGGAATTCAAGGAACTTAACATAATCCTTAAGGGAGATGTGGATGGTTCCGTGGAAGCACTTACAGATTCTTTCCAGAAACTCTCAACGGATGAAATCCAGGTCAATATCATCCATAAGGGGGTAGGTGCCATCACCGAATCGGATGTGCTCCTTGCTTCTGCTTCTGATGCAATTGTAATCGGCTTCAACGTAAGGCCTATGGGCAATGCCAGGGATATTGCGGAGAAAGAGGAAATAGACATCCGCATGTATTCCATTATCTATGATGCCATCAACGACCTGAAAGATGCCATGGAAGGCATGCTCTCGCCTGAGATGAAGGAGGAGATTACCGGTACGGCCGAGATCCGAGAGACCTTTAAGATCTCCAAAGTGGGAACAATCGCGGGTTGTATGGTAACCAGCGGTAAGATATTCCGTAATTCCAGCATTCGCCTGATCCGCGACGGGGTAGTTATCTTCACAGGGGAACTCTCGTCACTCAAACGCTTTAAGGACGATGTAAAGGAAGTGTCCAAAGGATATGATTGCGGTATGCAAGTCAAGAATTACAACGATATCAGGGAAGGCGACATAGTGGAAGCCTTCCAGGAGGTGGCGGTAAAGAAAACCCTTTAAAGTAAACCTTTACTTTCGTATTCATAATAAAAAAGCCCCGGTGAACGGGGCTTTTTTTATGGGCTGATAAGAAGGGACTCGGGGTATTTTTTCCGCACCTCCATAAATTTCCGCTCCGCTTCGAGCTTGGTCTTGAAACGACCTACATGCACCCGGTAAGTAGGGGAATCAAAAACGATTTTCGAATCCCATCCCGGGAAATCCACATCCACATCGGATTTCAGCTTCTCAGCTTTCTCATAGGAACCAAAACCTATCTGAATAGTGTAATTGTCCTCATCTGAATTTACCTTTTTGTAGAGGTCCAGAAGTTTACTTACCCCGGGGGGTTGTTCAATATTGATCCTACCCTGCTGAGAAAATGCAAAAGTGGCGGAAAGTGCCAAAAATACGGTCAATAGTAAGGTTTTCATGGGCTTGTCGTATTAGGTAATAAATTGTTGTTACAAATGTAATTTTTTCAGGCTTAAACAGTCCGGATTCGGATTATTTAGAATAATTATAAATTATATATTATAAATCCCTTAACATTTCCAAAATAAAGTCTATGTCGTATTTTTGTCGACAATTCTAAGGGCTGTGAATTACCTTATCCATACCTGTACTCAGGTAATAATCATGCCAAGATTTCAATAGAATTTTTTAACTATGAAGCCAAGCTGTTTAAAATGATTATCTCAATTGCAGGAAATAATTATTTTAGATGCTAGAGCTTGCATACGACCATAGAAAATACTGAACGCAAACACATGAAAAAGGGTTTATACCGTCATCCACTTTCAAGAATATTTGCTCTTAGCCTTCTTGTTTTCCTGCTGTTTTCCACTTCCCTCCCTGCCCAGGAGGCCGCAACCGAAGAACCTGCTTCTTCGGAAGCCGTGGCCGCCCAGGAAGAAAGCGCTGCCGGGGGCGACCCCCAGAATGGAAAACAATTGTTCAACCAGAATTGTGCTGCATGTCACTCGCTTGACCGCAAAATGACCGGCCCGGCCCTTGCCAATGTGGAACAGCGTCTGGCCGATGATCATGGCCTTGATAAAGACTGGTTGTACACCTGGATCAGGAACAGCCCGGGAATGATAAGTTCAGGCGACGACTATGCGGTTCAGATCTACAACGAGTACAATCAGGCGATGATGACCCCCTTTCCGACCCTGAGTGACGAAGATCTAGAGGATATCCTGGCATACACGGCGGCACCTGCTGCAACGCCGGCCACTGCTGCCATACCCGGAGCCACCGTGGATACGGGCACGGCCTCTGGAGTGTCGAATGAGCTTATCCTGTGGGCGCTGGTCCTTGTTTTTGGCCTGCTTGTGGTAATGCTCATC
The DNA here is from genome assembly GCA_964434565.1 of uncultured Flavobacteriaceae bacterium. Lineage (GTDB taxonomy): Bacteria > Bacteroidota > Bacteroidia > Flavobacteriales > Flavobacteriaceae > Zeaxanthinibacter. Next base: position 33,341 of record CAYSVQ010000041.1, read on the forward strand.
CTGGTTAACAAGACTTTAAGGAGGATAGCGGAAGCCAATGGCGTAGTGCTCGAAAGGGAGAAAGCGGAGAAGCGTACCCCCATCTGGAAAGCTTTTGCAAAAAACCAGTTTCTGGTCCTTGTAACCTCTATCTTCCTTATTCTGGCCGCAGGATATTATGCCTACGGATGGATGATGCAGATTGGGGTAGACCAGGGTTACGCCCCAATTCAGCCCATACATTATTCACATAAGATTCACGCAGGCGACAATAATATAGACTGTAAATACTGCCATTCTTCCGCCCGTGTTTCCAAGCATTCCGGAATCCCGGCGCTGAATGTGTGCATGAATTGCCATAAATCCATTTACGAGTATAAAGGAAATCCGGAAGGACCGAGTCAGGAAGATCTTGCCAATGGGTATACCAATGAATTCTATACCCGGGAAATTAAAAAACTTTATAAGGCTGTAGGCTGGGATGAAGAAAACCAGCGCTATACCGGGAATACCGAGCCTGTAGAATGGGTCAGGATCCACAATCTGCCCGACTTTGCCTATTTTAATCACTCCCAGCACGTAAGCGTTGCAGGTATAGACTGCCAGACATGCCATGGGCCGGTGGAAGAAATGGAGGTGATGTACCAATATTCACCCCTTACCATGGGCTGGTGTATAAGCTGTCATAGGGAAACCAATGTTAACCTTGCGGATAATGCCTATTATGAGAACATCCACGCCGAGCTTTCCAAAAAGTATGGAGTGGAAGTACTTACAGTAGCGCAAATGGGCGGCCTCGAGTGCGGAAAATGTCATTATTAATAAAACCAAGCAGCTGCTAATTTCAGAGATATCGTATGGCATCAAACAAGAAATACTGGAAGAGTGAAGCGGAGTTAAATCCTAACGATTCCATTGTTGAGACGCTGAGACAAAATGAATTCCCGGAAGCTATCCCCGTTGATGATTTCCTGGGAGACAGGGATACCTTATCTGCCACTACTACCAATCGCAGGGATTTTTTAAAGTATCTGGGATTCAGTACTGCTGCGGCGTCACTCGCCGCCTGCGACGGACCTGTAAAATATTCGATCCCCTATGTGGTCCAACCCGAAAGTATCATCCCCGGGCTATCTAATTATTACGCCACCACAATAGCTGATGGCTTCGATTTTGCCAGCATTCTTATAAAAACCAGGGAAGGCAGGCCCATAAAGGTAGAGAGCAATTCTGATGCCGTGTCTAATGGAGGTGCCAATGCGAGGGTACATGCTTCCGTATTGTCATTATACGACAGCACCAGGCTCCAGGGGCCGCTTTCCAACGGTGAATCGGTTGGATGGGACGTACTCGACGCTACGGTAAAAGCGAAACTGGCAGGCCTGCGAAATTCCGGAAGGATGGTGGCACTGCTTACCCAAACCTATGCGAGCCCTTCTACGGAAAGGCTTATAAACGAATTCGCAGCAACTTTCGGAAATGTAACACATGTCACCTACGATGCCATCTCCGAAAATGCAGCCCTTACGGCCTTTGAAGAGAAGTATGGCGAACGCGCCCTCCCCGACTACGATTTCAGTCAGGCACAGCTTATCGTCTCTTTCGGTGCAGACTTTCTGGGCGACTGGCAAGGCGGCGGTTTCGACAGCGGATATGCAAAAGGCAGAGTCCCCGCCAACGGGCGCATGTCGCGGCACATTCAAATTGAATCCAATATGTCGCTAACCGGGGCCAATGCAGACAAGCGCATACCCCTGTCACCTGCCCGGCAGAAAATTGCACTTGCCAAATTATATAGCAAACTTAACGGCACTTCCATTGGCGGAAATCTGGAAGATGAAGCTGTGGAACGCGCCATAGATGCCATTGTAAAGGAAATAGGTAACAACCCCGCCGATGCCGTAGTGGTAACCGGCCTTGAAGACAACAATGCCCAAACCGTAGCCCTGGCAATCAATGAATTACTGAACAGTAAAGCTTTTAACCCATCATCTCCCCGATACCTTAGGAAGGGAGATACGGCTGCGGTTAACCAACTGATCGCCGACATGAAAGCGGGCAGGGTAGGGGCACTTTTTATAGATGGGGCCGACCCCATGTATAGTTTGCCCAATGCACCCGAATTTTTGGAAGGTATCGAAAAAGTTGACCTTTCTGTTGCCTTTTCTACAAACTGGAACGACACAACCGCTGTAACCAATTTTACAGCAGCTGCAAACCACTACCTGGAATCCTGGGGCGACGCCCAGATAAAGAAGGGACATTACAGCCTGATGCAACCAACTATCAGGGAACTGTTTGACACCCGCCAGTTTCAGTCAGCACTCCTGAACTGGATGGGCAGTACACAGAAATATTACGATTACGTTAAGGAGACCTGGAATACAGGTATCCTTACGGGAGCCGACTGGGACAAGGCGCTGCATGATGGATTTTTTGTACCGGCTTCGCCCGCTGTTACTGACGGGGATACACCACCACAGACTACCAACGCTGCCCCGGCAGAAACGGAGGGCACAGCCGTTGTGGAGTCTTCCATAGTGCCAATAGCCTCAGCTGTCCGGGCACTTGCCAATACGAGCAGCAGTGATATGGAACTGATATTGTATTCCAAGGTTGGGATGGGCGACGGGAAGCAGGCAGGCAACCCCTGGCTGCAGGAATTCCCGGATCCTATAACCAGGGTTTCATGGGACAACTATGTTACTGTGTCCAAGGCTGATGCGGGCAAACTTGGGTTTTATAATGAGAATGTCGCCAATGGCGGCCTTGATGGCAGTTACGCCCGCCTGACCGTAAATGGCGTTAGCATAAATAAAGTCCCTGTAATTATTCAGCCCGGGCAGGCACCCGGAACCGTTGGCCTGTCGTTTGGCTACGGCAGGAAGACCGGGATGAAAGATGAGATGAAAACCGGGGTGAATGCTTTCCCGCTTTACCAGGGGTTCTCAAATACGCAGGCCGTAACCATCGAGAATGAATCAGGAAATCACGAGTTCGCCTGTGTACAGCTGCACAAAACCCTTATGGGCCGTGGCGATATCATTAAGGAAACCACCCTGGAGATCTTTAATACCAGAGACCACAGCGAATGGAACAAGATACCGGTAGTTTCTCTTAACCATCAGGAAGTACCTGCTACCAGCGTAGACCTTTGGGCAGGTTTCGACCGCTCCGTGGGGCATCATTTCAACATGTCAATAGATCTTAATGCCTGTACCGGTTGCGGAGCCTGTGTTATCGCCTGCCATGCGGAAAATAATGTCCCGGTAGTTGGTAAAAAGGAGGTTCGCCTTTCACGCGATATGCACTGGTTGAGGATAGACCGCTATTATTCATCCGAGGAGACCTTTGAAGGAGACAATAACAAGAAGAAAGAAATTTCAGGAGCCTTTGAGTCCAAGCGTGGGTTCGGGGAAATGGAAGATCCTTCTGCCAATCCACAGGTGGCCTTCCAGCCGGTTATGTGCCAGCATTGTAACCATGCTCCCTGCGAAACAGTTTGCCCGGTAGCGGCCACTTCTCATAGTCGCCAGGGACAAAACCATATGGCTTACAACCGATGTGTGGGTACGCGCTACTGCGCCAATAACTGTCCGTATAAAGTACGGAGGTTTAACTGGTTCCTGTACAACAATAACGACGAGTTTGATTACTATATGAATAACGATCTGGGAAAAATGGTCATTAATCCCGATGTGAACGTTCGTTCCAGAGGAGTAATGGAGAAATGTTCTCTTTGCATACAGATGACGCAGAAGACCATTCTGGATGCCAAGCGCGAAGGCCGCACCGTTAGCGACGGGGAGTTCCAGACCGCCTGTTCCAACGCCTGTAACAGCGGGGCCATTGTATTTGGCGATGTAAATGATGGGGAAAGCCGGGTGGGTGGACTGTTAAAAAGCAATCGTATGTACCATTTACTGGAAAGCGTGGGAACAAAACCAAACGTGTTCTATCATGTGAAGGTGCGAAATACAGACGAAACCCTGGAAGCGTAAAACCTAACAACAATAAGAGAATTTTATGGCGTCGCATTACGAAGCACCAATACGTAAACCCTTAGTTCTTGGAGACAGAGACTACCATGATGTTTCTGTGGATATCGCCAGGCCGGTAGAGGGAAGGGCCAGCAAACAGTGGTGGATAGTTTTTACCATCGCTTTAGTGGCATTCCTTTGGGGTGTGGGCTGTATTATCTACACCATTTCCACCGGAATCGGTACCTGGGGATTAAATAAGACCGTAGGTTGGGCCTGGGACATCACTAACTTTGTGTGGTGGGTGGGTATTGGCCACGCCGGGACCCTGATTTCGGCGGTACTACTTCTGTTCAGGCAAAAATGGAGAATGGCTATCAACCGCTCGGCCGAAGCAATGACCATCTTTTCTGTAATCCAGGCCGGTCTTTTCCCTATCATTCACATGGGCCGCCCATGGCTGGGATACTGGGTTCTGCCCATGCCAAACCAGTTCGGTTCCCTTTGGGTAAACTTTAATTCCCCGCTGCTCTGGGACGTTTTCGCAATCTCAACCTATCTGTCTGTATCTCTGGTATTCTGGTGGACGGGCCTCCTCCCCGATTTTGCAATGATCCGCGACAGGGCGGTTAAACCATTCCAAAAGAAAATTTACAGCCTGGTTAGCTTCGGCTGGTCGGGCAGGGCGAAAGACTGGCAACGATTCGAAGAAGTTTCTCTGGTGCTTGCCGGACTTGCCACCCCGCTGGTACTGTCTGTACACACCATTGTATCCTTCGATTTTGCCACCTCGGTTATTCCGGGATGGCATACAACCATCTTCCCGCCCTACTTTGTGGCAGGCGCTATTTTCTCGGGCTTTGCCATGGTGCAAACCCTGCTTATTATAATGAGAAAGGTCAGCAATCTCGAAGCGTATATTACCGTACAGCATATAGAGCTGATGAACATTGTAATCATGATCACAGGTTCCATTGTGGGCTGTGCCTATATTACGGAGTTGTTTATCGCCTGGTATTCGGGTGTGGAATATGAACAATATGCTTTCCTTAACCGGGCAACCGGACCCTACTGGTGGGCTTACCTGCTAATGATGACCTGTAATGTAGTGTCGCCCCAGATCATGTGGTTCAAAAAAATACGTACAAGCATCCTTGTATCCTTTATCATCTCAATAGTGGTTAACGTGGGGATGTGGTTCGAGCGCTTTGTGATCATCGTTACTTCCCTGCACCGCGATTATCTGCCGTCTTCCTGGACGATGTTTTCCCCGACGTTCGTAGACATTGGTATTTTCATTGGCACCATTGGGTTCTTCTTTACCCTCTTTTTACTGTATGCGCGTACCTTCCCTGTAATTGCGCAGGCCGAGGTGAAATCCATCCTGAAATCCTCCGGGGAGAAATACAAGAAATTACGGGAAGCCGGTCAACCGCTTTACCAGATTCACAAAACCGCCCGGATAAAGGAGAAGGTGGTCGAAACAAAATCGCTCCCTCCCGACGGCAATAAGGACGAGGTGGCTTCTCTGCTGAACAGCATTGGGGTTTTCGACGCTGAAAATGATACTCCGGACGACCTTAAAAAAGTGAAAGGTATTGGGCCCCAGATGGAGCAGTCCCTCAATCAGATTGGTATCTTTACTTATGCTCAGGTTGGCAGGATGACCGAACGGGAGTATGAACTCCTGGATTCGATTACAGGTTCCTTCCCCGGAAGGGCATTACGTGACGACTGGGCTGGGCAGGCACGAATATTAAATAATAACCGATAACAGAAATGGCAACGAAGGTAATACATGCTTACTACAACGATGACGATGTCTTGATGCTCGCCGTTAAAAGGGTTAAGGCAGCCAGGCACCATATTGAGGAGGTGTACTGTCCGTTCCCGGTGCACGGACTTGATAAGGCCATGGGACTTGCGCCTACCAGGATTGCCATTACGTCTTTTATGTATGGCTGCCTGGGCCTGACGGTCTCCATTGTAATGATGAATTATATCATGATTGCAGACTGGCCGCAGGATATTGGCGGAAAACCCAGTTTCACCTATCTGGAAAACATGCCGGCCTTTGTACCTATCATGTTTGAAATGACTGTATTTTTTGCAGCGCACCTGATGGTGATCACCTTTTACCTGAGAAGCAGACTTTGGCCGTTTAAGACGGCCGAAAATCCGGATATTCGCACCACGGACGATCATTTTGTTATGGAGATTGGTGTTCATGGTAATGAAAAGGAACTAAAGGATCTGTTGCTGGAGACCGGGGCGGTTGAGATTAACAGTATTGAAAAGTAGTCTTGGGAGATATGAGTAATACAATAAGAATAGGAATACTGCTGGGCCTGGTGCTCTTCGCTTCGTGTAAAAGCGACAATGCGCCAAATTACCAGTTTATGCCCGATATGTATGAACCTGTAGGTTACGAAACCTATGGCAAGATTGGCTTC
>CAYSVQ010000042.1:0-2622 GCA_964434565.1 uncultured Flavobacteriaceae bacterium
TTTACACTGGCCGCATCCGGCTCGGCTATACTGCATAGTCCAATAAAATGACGTTAAAAGTAGCACCCGGAGGTACAGGAACCTATATTAGAGATAGTTAATTTTGAGTATCTTCCGGCCTGAATTGTATTGCTTCATGCCAAAAATCCTAATCCTTTTTACGCTACTTACACAGCTTACACTGCATGCCCAGATCCGCGAAGATCATGTACTTCATTTCGGTGCCGGGATGGTTTCAGGAGCGGCGGGGGCTCTGATAGCCTCAGAAATCAGTAATCAAAACAGATTCTGGACCTTTTCAGGGGCTGTGGCCGGCAGCCTGCTCGCGGGCGTAGCCAAGGAGGCCATAGATGCCGGACAACCGGATAATCGCTGGGATAATTTAGACCTCGGGGCTACAGTACTAGGGGGAATAACCGTTGGAGTTACCATCGACCTGTTTACTGCCAAGGCCAGGAAAAGAAGAAAAGCAGGGCAAGCCTGGTACAAACCGGAGCAGACATGGCAGTCGCGTTGGCTGGAAAATAACCCGGCTAAGGCCGCCTTTTAAGCTTAAGCCTGTACACGTTTTTGCTGCTTCGAATCCCTTCGCTTTTTTATAAGCTTATAACCAAGGAAAGCAAAATGGAGGCCCACTAAGGCGAATTTGTATTTCCTCGATCCCGCCAGGGTTGAGGCAAGTCCGAAAAGCAATGATTTTAGCATTATTTAATTATTTGATGATTTTCTTAATATATGGGGATCAGGGCAAGAACTTTCCTCAATACATTTAATTGTGCGTCCATTTGAAGGGCGGTAACAATTTCGAATTGGATACTCTTTCGCGTCTGTGCCTTCAGCCCCTTCACTATGAACTGTACGCCGGGCAAGTTCGCGCCTCACTTCAGATACCGGGGCTCTTATTTTCCATTTTGGTAAAGATTTCATTACCCTTATCTTCCTCAGCTTATTAGTTATTAAATTATATTTCAAATCGGAATTTGAAATATGATTTATTGCAATTCTTAACACACCAAGTTGTTATGAAAAATCACTTTACTCGGGTTATAAGTTTTTTGCTTTGTTTGGGTTCGCTAAACATGATCGCCCAAAACAATGATCCTAAAGTAGTCCTTATTACTTTGGATGGTCTCCGCTGGCAGGAACTTTTCACCGGAGCAGATCCCGAATTAGTAGCCAATGCTACTTATGTGCACGATACAACAGGTCTTAAAAGTCATTTCTGGCGAAGTTCTGCATCAGAGCGCCGGACTGTATTATTGCCATTTGTTTGGAACACGGGTGCAAAATTGGGACAAATCCATGGTAACAGAAACGCAGGTAGTAAGGTGGACCTCACTAATACCATGTGGTTCTCTTATCCTGGATATAATGAAATTCTGACCGGGAAAGCAGACGATCAAAGGATAGCCACTAATGACAAAATAAACAATCCGAATATCACTATTCTGGAAACTGCTAATAAGGATGCAAGATACCGGGGGAAGGTTGGGGCTTTTGGAAGTTGGGACGTTTTTCCTTATATCATCAACGAAGAGCGTTCGGGGGTTCCTGTAAATGCAGGTTTTGAATTGGCAGAAGGGGATCTCACCTATAATGAACAGTTGCTCAACCTAATGCAGCCCAAGGTACCCAGTCCCTGGGCGACTGTACGATTAGACGCGTTTACGCACTACTATGCCATGGAATATATGAAGAAAATACACCCAAGCCTTATTTACATTGCCTATGGGGAAACCGATGATTTTGCGCATGATGGAAACTACGGGGCATATTTAAAATCTGCCCATGCTACGGATACAATGATAAAGGAGCTATGGGAATTCTGCCAGGGAGATAGATTTTATAAAGACAACACCCTTTTTCTTATAACCACCGACCATGGCAGGGGGACCCAGCCGTTAAATACCTGGAAAAGCCATGGTGATCAGGTTGAAGGAGCAGGACAAGTATGGCTTATTGCCTTTGGCAAGGGCGTAAGTCCAATTGGGGAGGTCAGCTCCGGGGAGCAATTGTATAGCAGCCAGATAGCGCCCACTGTTTTAAACGTATTGAATGTGATAATAACAAACAAAAACGATATGGGCAGCATTCTGAATCTGGGCGAAAACTAAGGAACATGTATTGGTAATGGTTTGTTAGTGTTTAGATAACTACAGATACTAAAAGAAATGAGATTTTTGTCCTGAGTTTGAGTTAGTTGAGTTAGTTCAGAAAACCAGCGTATTTTATAATTGCGCTGGTTTTTGTCTTTCGGTAATGTTCAGCTGTATCATTGCCAGCAGCTTCGAGGCAGTAATGAAACTACGCTAAAAATGTACAGTTATCTCATTGATGTTCCTGTATTGTTTGTTCAGAAGAAATTGAAAGATTTGAACTATTCGTTCCTGGTGTTCCTCTGGAATCCTTCCGCCAATGATCCATTTATTCTTTACATCTTTATGACTTGTTAAATTAAATTCAACCTTTAAGTGGTTCAAGGCCGTAGCACGCGTATCATCGTTCATTTTACTGAACATCGACTTTATGTTTTCAATCATTTTTTAATTCGTGTTTTTATCAAAAAACACCATGTTTGGAGAACAAAGGCTATTTTTTCTGGTCAGCATTTTAAAAACGTTA
>CAYSVQ010000043.1:0-6474 GCA_964434565.1 uncultured Flavobacteriaceae bacterium
CAGCATGCCCAATGTCAGTGAAAAGGTAGTGCGGATCATCATTTCTTACGTTGATTATATAAACAGGGTGGTCTGGTCCAAATAATTAGTGTATGAAAATATTATTCTTAGCGCTATCGTTCCCAAAGTTAGAGAAGTCGACTTACATGTATTCGGGGCTGGTTCGGGAAATAAATAAACAAGGTCACGAACTACTGGTTATTGCCCCTGCGTACGACAAGGCCATTACCGGTCTTCAGGATGAAATAGGGGTAAAAGTTATCAGGGTACCTACCCTTAAACTATTCAGGGTAGGTATTTTACAGAAAGGTTTTGCCAACCTGCTTTTGCCCTACCAATACAAAAATTGGCTTAAAAAATGTAATATTAATAAAGACTTTGATTTAATTATATTGCCCACCCCTCCTATCACATTGTATAGTCTTGTAAGTTGGTTCAAAAAAACTGCCAAGCCTAAAGTATACCTGATACTAAGGGACATTTTTCCTCAAAATGCCGTGGACCTGGGAATTATGAAAAAGAACGGCCTGTTCCATACTTTTTTTCGAAGAAAGGAGAAAAAATTATATCGCATAGCTGATAAAATCGGGTGTATGTCTGAAGGTAACAAACAGTATATAATGCGCCATAATTCCGATATTCCTGAAAGTAAATTGCATATCCTCGCCAATTGGGCAGACATGATTCCGCTTAAAGATAAAAACTCGCTGGTAGATTTAAAAAAGCACGAAGGGATCGAAGGTAAATTTGTCGTAGTCTTCGGTGGAAATGTGGGGCTTCCTCAAAAAATGGAAAATGTTATTGAGCTTGCAAAGGCCTGTACAGACCAGGAAGATATTGTTTTTCTTATCTACGGATATGGCAGCGAACTTGACAGTTTTAATAAACTGGTTGCAGAAGCCAAGGTGACTAATGTTATTGTAAAAAATCCAATATCACAACATGATTTTATTAATAATCTGCAGTTTGCAGACGTTGGTCTAATCTCTTTAAGCGAGCATTTCACTATCCCTAATATTCCCTCAAAAGCCCTGTCGTATTATAACGCAAAAATACCTATCCTGGCATCAAATGACAGGCATACCGATTTTGGGCAAATTCTGGAGGCGCAAAAAACGGGGCTTTGGGCACAGGCGGGGAATACACAGGAATTAAAATCAAAATTAATGGCATTGTACAACGACCCCGGGTTAAGGAAAAAAATGGGGGAAAACGGGTTCCTGTATATGAAGCAAGAATTATCCTGTAAGAAGGCCTATCATATACTTATTTCGGAAGTAAATGAATGATGGTGTATGGCCTTAATAAGATTATTGAAATCTTCTCTTACAACTGGTATTATTGTATATCATCTGCCCAATCCAGATTTTTGAATGAATTACTCTAAATTGCACCTCAAACAGAATAAGTTAAGATGTATCGATTAATCATTAAAAGGGCTTTGGATGTTATATTTTCCCTTTTGATCATAATAACATTAAGCCCTGTTTTTTTTGTGCTAATACTGCTTTTGTATTTTGCAAACAAAGGCACCCCTTTCTTTATCCAACCGAGGCCGGGAAAGGGGGAACAGATCTTTCAAATCATTAAGTTAAAGACTATGACCGATTCCACGGACGGCAGCGGCAAATTGCTGCCCGATGCCGAACGGCTTACAACAATTGGAAAAATAGTACGCAGGACTTCCCTGGATGAGATACCGCAACTGTTTAATGTACTGGCAGGCGATATGAGCCTTATTGGCCCAAGGCCTTTGCTGGTGTCTTACCTCCCCCGTTATAACGACTTTCAACGGCGCAGGCACGAGGTGCGGCCCGGCATTACGGGTTGGGCACAGGTAAACGGCAGAAATGCCATCTCCTGGCCACAAAAATTTGCATACGACGTCTGGTATGTAGACAACCTGAGTTTTGCCCTCGACTTGCGGATTTTATGGCTTACCGTTCAAAAAGTCCTGAAAAGCGAGGGTATCAGTTCCGCTAACAGCGCCACCATGGAAACCTTTACCGGAAACGAAACCCAATGAGGCTGAGCATTGTTATTCCGTGTTATAATATGGAGGCCTACCTCCCCGATTGTGTCAACAGCCTGCTAGACCAGGGGCTGGACGAAGACAGCTATGAGATTATTATCGTAAACGATGGCTCAGCTGACGGCACCCTGAAGATCGCCCGCCAATTTGAACAACAATACAAACCGGTTCTGGTTATAGACAAAACCAATGCAGGGGTGGGCGCAGCCAGGAATACAGGCCTGGATAAGGCAAAAGGCGCCTATATTTATTTTCTGGACCCCGATGACTACCTTACCAAAAACAGCCTGCTGGAAATACTTGAACTTGCCGAATCCGAAAAACCGGATGTCCTTACGTTCTGTTCCCGCCACGTTAAAAAAGACGAATACCAACGGGAAAGCCAAACCGATAAAAATCATGGTATTTCCGATATTACGGATGGGATTACCTATATTGCAGGCAGAAAATACCCCAATGAGATCTGGTGGTACTTAATCCGAAAGGATTTTCTTACGGAATTTAATTTGCGTTTTATAGAAGGCCGATGGATGGAAGATGCCATCCTGACCGCCCAGATTTTCTGTAAGGCCAGATCCATAGCACATATTGAGCGCGATGTGCACCGTTACCGGATACTTCCTACTTCTGCCATGCGTAACAAAACACCTGAACATTACAATAAAGTGATTTTTGACAACGCCAACGCCGCCCATGTTTTCGACGGACTCATAGCACAGGTTCCCGCCGGCCACCCGCATGCCCCGGCTTGTATCAGGCGTTTAAAAACCAGGCAGCAATCGTTCGTGTTTTTTTTACTGGTGCGGCTGATGAAGTCGGACCTGCCTGTAAATAAAATCCCTGAACTCCTAAAGGAATTCGAGGCAATTGATGCCTACCCCCTTACTAAATTCCTGGGAAAAGATTACCACGGCTTCAGCTATTCGTTTATGGTTTATATCTTTAATAACAAGCCCCTCATCCAACCATTTGTTAAAGTTTTCAGAACGTTTTATCCCATGCTGAAATGAATATTTTAATAACATCGGCCGGAAGACGGGTCTCCCTGGTACGTGCATTCCAAAAGGAACTGAAGCAACTGGTGCCGGAAGGGAAGGTTTTCGCCGCCGACGCCAACCCCATCCTCGCGTCGGCATGCCATATAGCCGACGGCTCTTTTGAGGTGCCCTTCCTGAACGAGAAGCGGTATATGGAGGAATTGATAAAAAAATGCCGGGTACACCAGATAGGGCTGATCATCCCGGCCATAGATACGGAACTGCAGCTCCTGGCCGAAAACAGGGAGCTGCTTCAACAATCGGGGATACAAGCCGTGGTGGCCTCCCTTGAATTTATTGGTAAATGCCGGGATAAGCGCGTTATTCATGATTTTTTTAAATCGCGCGGGATTGCCGTTGCCAGGGAATATGACAAATCGGATTTTCCCATTCCATTGTTCATTAAACCATACGACGGCAGCCGGAGCGTTGATGCGTATGTTATTACTAAAAAGGAACAACTTCGCGAGCACCACTTTAGCAATGAAAAACTCATGTTCCTGGAATACCTGGATCATAAAGAATACGATGAATATACCTGCGACCTCTATTACGGGCGCGATAACCTGCTTAAATGCGCGGTGCCAAGAAAACGGCTCGCGGTACGCGACGGGGAGGTAAACAAGGGGCTTACCGTAAGGAATGAGATAGTTCCCTACCTTAGCGAAAAATTATCCTTTATAGATGGGGCCGTTGGCTGCCTTACCACCCAGTTCTTTAAACACAAAACCGAAGATAAAATTTATGGTATCGAGATCAACCCCCGGTTTGGCGGCGGCTTTCCCCTCACCTACCTGTCCGGTGCCAATTACCCCAAATGGATTATCGAGGAATTTTTCTTCGGTAAAACAATCCCGGAACAATTTGACTGCTGGGAGGAAAACCTGCTGATGCTAAGGTATGATGATGAAATTTTGGTACATGGATATCAGGGTAAATAACAGTACTGCTATAATATTTGACCTTGATGATACGTTGTATAATGAAATTGATTTCCTTAAATCGGCCTATCTCGCCATTGCGCAGGACCTTGAACCCTTAAACTGGAAAGCATTGCTTGCCAAAATGATTTCTCGATACCGGAACCGTATGGATGTCTTTGGCTGGCTGGCTGAACAATTTCCTGTTAGCAAAGACGAATTGCTCCTGAGCTATCGAACCCATGTTCCCGCTATCCGACCCTTCGACGGGGTTTTGGAAGCATGTGGCAGGATCAGGGAAAGAGGCGGCCGCCTGGGAATTTTGACTGACGGACGCGCCGTTACCCAGCGTAATAAAATAAATGCCCTGGGGCTGAGCGAAGTCATAGATTACGTAGGAATTTCCGAGGAACTTGGCAGTGAAAAACCAAACCCGGATAACTTTAGGCATATGGAGGCTCATTTTAATGTGGATAAGTATTACTATATTGGCGACAATCTGAAGAAAGATTTTATCGTTCCCAATACGCTTGGATGGACAACTATTGGAATTATCGATAACGGGTTGAACATCCATTATGACCAGTATTTATACTGGAAAGAAACTCATTTGCCTGGGGAATTTATTTCCTCCTTTAACGAATTGCATATTATATGAATGCTTCAAGGCCAGAGAGCAGACAGGCCAGCCGGGGGAAAAAAAATTGGATGACTGAGATTATAACAGACAGTGACAAGTGGTTTGCCCTGATAAGTTCCTTTGAGGATTCGGACTTTTACCACACCTACGACTACCATCAGGTATCCAAAGGTCCGAAAGACAAAGCTATCCTTTTTAAATACAGCGGCAATGGGATAACCATTGCGCTCCCCCTCTTGATACGCCCGATTGAAGGGAGCAGCTTTTTCGACGCCACCTCCGTCTACGGCTATCCCGGACCGCTTATCAGCGCCTCCTCTTCAGATTTTGATGCCGGTGCTTTCCGGGAAGAACTGTATACCTATTTTATCGATAATAGAATCATTTCGGTTTTTTCCAGGCTTAACCCGTTTATCCCCATGCAGGAACACATCCTGCAGGGAATGGGCGAAATAGTAACCCCCGGCAACGTCATTAATATCGACCTCACTAAAGATATGGATTCCCAGGTACGGGACTACCATAAACGGCTAAGGACCTATATCAATAAATCCCGCCGCCTCTATACGATCCGGAAAGTGGAAGATGAAGCGGAACTCGGCATCTTTATGGACCTTTATCACAACAATATGCGCCGGGTAGACGCCAAACCCAAATACTTTTTTGAAGCCGGGTATTTCCTTAAAATGTTTCGCAGCGCGTCCTTTGAATCCGAGCTGCTCTTCGCCATATCCGATGAAACCGGGGAAATAGTGGCCGGCGCCCTCTTTATCAAGAAAAACAAGATCGTACAATACCACCTGTCCGGGGTCCGGGAAGACCACCTGAAACTTAACCCGGTTAAAATGCTGATCGACGAAATGCGGATCCGCGCGGGAAAGGAAGGCTATACCTATTTTAACCTTGGTGGGGGGGTTGCCAATAAGGAAGATTCACTATTCCGGTTTAAACAGGGATTTTCTGAAGATGTACGCCCCTTTAATGTATGGCGGTATATAGTTAACCGGGGAGTATACAAGGAACTGGTACGACAAAAAGACGCCGTTCATTGCGCCTTTTCATCCAGGCCCTGCAACGATTTTTTTCCCTGCTACCGCTGTGAATCGCCGGTACTGGTTAAGTAACTCGCGCAATTCATGACGAGCAGCCCTTTTACATCCATGCCATTTACAGGTATCTGGTGCAGGCACTTTATTACGGAAAGTACAGGGCTCGAATTTGAAGTGTTCCCCAATGTCCGTTTTGCAAAGCACCCCCGCCTCCCCTGCTATTACAATCTGGGAAGTACGCATACCAAAGGCATGACCTATAGCATTAACCCTTCGGCTTCTTCGGGCTTCCGGGAAAAGGTATTTTTGGTATTCGACGTTCCGGGCACAGAGAATATCCCCCTGGAAGGGCCGGCCCCCCTGCGCAGGTACAAGGTAAAGCAATACCCCGGTTATGCCCTCCGGCTCGACGGGTTTAAGGACTTTGACAGCTATTTATCCCATACATTTAAAGGCAAGTCCCGGAATAAGCTTCGCTCTTATGTAAAGCGCCTGGAAGGCAATTTCGATATCCGCTATAATATGTTCTGGGGGGAAATGCCGGAGGAAACCTATAACAGCCTTTTTCAGCAGCTCGAAATCCTGATGACCCGGCGTTTTGATGAGAAACAGGAATACAACAATAACCTCGACCCCCGGGAATGGAGTTTTTACAGGGAGTTGTTCTATCCCATGATCCTCCGGAAACAGGCCTCCCTATTTGTAACCTACCGTGATAAGCAACCCATAGGGATGATGCTGAATTATATGTGGGATAAAAAATTGATCGGAGCCATGGCAGTATTCGATGTAGGGT